>JAGROX010000015.1 GCA_020440025.1 Verrucomicrobiia bacterium | reverse complement strand
TCGTCGGCGTCGCCGGTGTTGATGAAAAGATTGCCGGTGAATTCCCCGCCTGCGACGGGAATCCGCACGGTGTGCAGGTCGCTCTGGGAACTGCCCGGGATGGTTGATCCGATGACATTGTCGGGATCGGTGATGACAAGGAATCCGCCTTCAACTTTCACCGTCAAGTTGTCTTCGGTATTGTCTCCAAGATCGTCGGTAACGGTGACGTTGCCAGAGGCGTCCACTTCGATCGACGTGGTGGGATCGGGAGCACGGGTGAGGACGATGTCGTTGCCATCGTTCCCTTGGTAGCTGACTTGAAAGAGTTGGTTGGCGGCACCGTTTACTCCGGTCGCGGTAAAGTAGTCTCCTTCAGCCAAACCGGAGAAAGTTCCGCTGATCTGATTCGCTCCCTGGTTGTCCACAATGATGAAGCTATCGCCGGCACCTGCGGTATAGCCGATTTCCAAGGAAAGGGTGCCAGAGATGGCAAGGTCTCCGACAATGATCAACTGATCATGACCACCAATTCCTGGTGTATTGCTGCCCTCCAGATCGATGAATAGCTTTGAGGTGCTATCCAGAGTAATCGTTCCGCCAGTGGATGATGCGGTTGCCTGCCCCGCGGTTCCCGCTGTTCCGATGATCAAATCATCAAGATAGGTCTGATCTCCTGTCGTGAAGACACCCACACCGTCATTGATGATCGTGGAGCCGGTGGCGTCTGTTGAGAGGCTGGAAAGTGCGGTGCCTGCACCAATGCTGGCCGAAATTGTTGTGACGCCGCTGGTGTTGTTCAGGGACAGCGAATGAGCACCATCTACGGTTGCGTTGATGTTGATCGACTGCCCTTCATTGGACAATTCGGTGTCGACGGAAAGATCAATGGCATCGGTCACCGTAATCGAGCCGGTATCAGCGTCGCCCAAGATGAGCAAGCCACCGGTTCCGCTGATGGTCGCTAGCTCGGCGTTTGAGATGCGTTGGATTCCCGTGCCGGTTCCTGTGTCTCCCAAGTTCACTCTCTCTCCGGATTGGAAGGGAGTGATGATCAGATTCTGACCCGTGATATCGATGCTTGCTCCGGCTTCGATATCGATACGATCTGCGTCGATGGTAAAGGTTCCACCAGAAGCGTCGATGATCGCTGAGAGTCCGTCGTCCGAGGTCGTGCGGAAAATACCACCGTCGGCTTGAACGGTAACTCCAATCGTGCCGCCTGCGATGAGGGTGG
Organism: Verrucomicrobiia bacterium; assembly: GCA_020440025.1. Taxonomy (GTDB): domain Bacteria; phylum Verrucomicrobiota; class Verrucomicrobiia; order Verrucomicrobiales; family DEV007; genus JAEUHH01. The sequence continues at coordinate 24,006 of JAGROX010000015.1, read as the reverse complement.
CACCACCCTGAATTTCCACTCTGGAATTGGCGGTGCCAATTCCATTCACATTGAACGTGATATTCCCTCCAACCGTCACCTTCGAAGAGTCGCCCAATTGAATCCGGGAATCTCCGGTGCCTAAGAGATTGATCGTAAAGTCCCCATCAGCTTCCACGTCGACGAAATCAACGCCGGGGACACCGTCGGCGGCGTCGTTGAGCACGAAATCGGCCCCTGCGCTGTTCCCATCACCGATGTTGTAAGTGATGGATCCGGTACCGAACCCCATCGTTTTCGCGCTCAATTCGGTCGTGGGATCAGCCACACCCGCCTGCGCAGGGCTGCCCTGTTCTTCATCAACATTGACGATGCCGAAAGAAGTCACGGTGATGTCACCATTGTCAGTGCGGAAGACATTGGCCACGTTGGCTGAGCGATTCACCACCCAATCGGCATCGGTATTGGTGAATTGAATGAATCCACTGACGGCTGCGTTATCCGTCTGCACATCGATGCCGACATTCCGGGAAATCAAATTCTCTTCGGTCAAAGTCACATCACCGCGTGCGTTGACACCCAAGTCGCGGACGGAAATCGTCGAACCTGACGTTTGAGAAACCGTGGTATTTGATCGCAAACGGAGGTCATTTGCATTGGTAAGGGAGATGGCGCTGGTGATGGTTAGATCTCCGGTTCCGTCGGTGGTTCCATAATTGTGTCGACCAATTTGGACAAGATTGGCCGTGATTCGATTCAGCTCATCCTGATCAATTTCAAGGATGTCGTCTCCGAAAACGTCAGTCTCGCCGCTGCCGACATTGATCACAGAACCGGCATCATCGGCTTCGAGGGCGACGGTACGACCGACCGAGTCAATGTTACCGTTGAGATCGATATTGTCCCCGCGAAGCGTTAAGGCACCGGCCTCGCTGTGGCCAAGTGTGGCTCCTGCATCGACGATGACGGCACTGGTGTTTCCAGCAGCGCGAATGAAGACATCCCGACGAGCTTGAACTTCGAAAGCGGCTCCGATATCGCTGATCACGAGGTCGCCTGTATTTGCCGTGATGTCGATTCTTTCGCGATTGGCGATGGTGGAATCGGTAAGATTCAAGATTCCCATCACGCCATCAACCGCGCCGATGGTGAGTCCGAGGCCCGAGACTTGTCCCGAATCCCGGAATCGAATGCGACCTTCGTCGGAACGAATTGCCAAGGTTTCAACATTGCTGCGAACAGCCGAATTGTTGTTATACATTTCGACTGCGTTGTCGGATGCCGTGAGGGTGGCTCCGCCCGCTTCGATCGCCAGGTTGGCGACCCGAATACCGCCGCCGTTGCTGTTGTCGTCTCCATCATCGACAAAGTTTGCGGTGATCAAATGGACGGTATCTACATTGGCTGGAGTGATCAGTCCTCCGTTGCCGGTGCCACTGAATTCGATACGCCCCGCAGTGGCATCGCCTATCTGGAGCACGCCCGCCGTGATCTGATCAAACTCGGTGTCCGACAAGTTCAATTCGCCCGCCAACTCGGTGTCGCCGAAGTGGATGCCTCGACCGGCGGTGAGCGAAGCGACCTCTACTCGGCCAGTCCCGGCGTCGAGTGAGGCCGAGAGATCGACATTGTCGGTGGTCAATGTGATGTCCGCGCCACCACTGGCCACCGCCGCCGAGACGCCCACAGTCTCCGCGCCGATTTCGATGACTCCGTTGACCAGGGTGCTGGCCGTGGTCTGGAAAGTCACGATGTCGTCTCCAGCGCCGTCATCGATCACCAGGCCTTGGGTTCCCGTCAGGTCGAGTCCCTCGATCGCGATGACATCGTCGCCGCCGAGCGCGCGCACGATCACATTGCCGCTGAAGGATGCCAGAGAAACGCTGACCGAGCCGGTGCCGTCGCCTGTGCCTCCGTGGAGCGCGCTCAGGAGGTCGATGTTCTTGCCGTCGTTGTCGACCAGGTTAAGGTTGCCTCCCGAGACGGAGAGCGTCCAGTCGTCCACCGAGACGCCGCCGGCGGCGTCGGTGATGACCAGATCGTTGCCTATGATCTCCACCGTGGTCTCCGCCGGTTGGGCTACTAGGGCAACATCGTTGCCGTCGCCACCGGTGTAGGTGATGGTCAGGTTGATGCCGGTGGCGTCGACGTTGGTCACCACGACATCGCCTTCGGCGTAATTAGAGAAGGTGCCCGTCACCGCGTCAACTCCGTCATTGGCGATGATCACAAAACTGTCGCCGCCGGTGATCTCCGTCGCGCCCAGTCCGGTGATATCTAAGGTCAGCACGGCGGTGCCGGCATCAATGCCCACGGTGCCGGTCACGTTGATCTGGTCATGCCCGTTGGCGTCGCCGGGGCCGCCGTCGCCGGTGATTTCGACTTCGTAGATCCCGTCGAGATCCAGGTTCCCGGTGCTGATGAGGCCCGGACTGTTGCCAGGGGCGATGGTGCCGCCGTCCTCGACGAAAAAGGCGCCGTTGAAGGTCCCGTTGCCATCCACCGTGCCGCCGCTCTCGACCCGGAAGGCCGAGCCTCCGGTGGTGTTGACCACGCCTCCGGTAACGAAAGTGGTCGTGGCTCCGCTGGCGGTGACGAACTCGCCTCCGCCTGCCAGCGTCTTGGTCGTGAGTGGTGCGATGTTGAAGACTCCCTCGTTGACCACATCGCCCGCAGCGGTGCTGATGGTGCGAGCATTCCACACGCCGCCGAGCCCGCCGATGTCGAAGACCACGCCGCCCGCGCCGACGGTGAAGTCGTCCTCAAAGGCGCCGTTGCTAGTGGTCGTGATTGCCGTCTGGCTACCGGTCGAAGTGCCGGCGATGGTGCCGGTCCAGAGGGCGCCCAGCTTGATGACCCCGCCGTTCGCCAGCCAGGACGCGCCCGCATCGGAGGTGTTGCCGCCGGTGCTGGCGATGTGGAGGATGCCCGCCTGCGATTCGATGGTGCCGCCGGCGAGATTGTGAAAGGTGCCGTCGTTGCCGAGAGTGGGCGTCAGGTTGCTGAAAACAGCGGAGTCTTGGGTGCCGCCACCCGAGGCCGACTTCCGCAGCAGGCCGGCGTTGTCGAAGCGGCCGCTGTTGATGATCTGGATGTCGCCCACGCCGCCGATGTCGTAGGTGCCGGTGGCCGAGTTGGTGAAGACCACCGAACCGCTCAGGACGAAATTGTCGTTGCTGCCGCCGTAGGAGTGGTTGAAAAGGCCGTTGTTCGTGAACCCGCCAGTCCCCGCGAGGGTGATGTTGCCGTCGGCGTCGAAATTCGTCGTGCCTTCGTTGACGATGCCGGGATTGTTCAGGGTGATGGAGCGGTTGCCGGTCACCGGAGTCAGTTCTAGGGTCCCGGTGGCGCCCACCATGAAGGTGCCGGTGCCGTTCAAGGTCAGGTTTTGGTTCAGATTTGCCGTGCCATCGATCGCCACACCGCCACCATTGTTCAGCGTCAGCGTCTTGTTGCCCGCCGTGGTTCCGAGTTCGAACACGCCGCCCGCGCTGGTGGTGAAAGCCCCGGCTCCGTCAAAAGTGAAGCTGCCAATCAGGTTGGCCGTGCCCGTGTTGGTGAAACTGGCGCCGTCCAGACTCAGCACCGCGCCCGAGGCCAAGTCGAGCGTGCCCGTGTTCTCGAAGATCCCGCCGACATGATCCGCCCCCGTCCCGACGATGCGCAGCAGTCCCTCGTTGCGGATGGTGTTCGCCCCGGCATCGACGTCCGAACCGCCGGAGCCGTTGCCCCAGAGCAGCCCGTCTCCGGTGACATCGATGACCGTGGTTGCAGCTCCCGCTAGGAAGGTGGTTCCGGCGGCTCCGGCGGGATTTTGGTTGGAAATCTGCACTTCGCCGCCGCCGATGGACGACACCCCGGTCAATTCGCTCCACTTGCCCGAAAAGGAGAGCAATCCCGAGCCGGTGGTCACGAAATTCCCTCCCGTCGACACGTAGCCGGTCGAGGACAAGCCGCCGGCGATGTTCAGATGGCCCGCGCTGACTTCAAGATCTCCGCTGTTGGTAAAGACACCGCCCTGGCTGAACACAAAGGAGGGATCCTGACCGTTGATCGTCGCCGCCGCAGTTTTGGCCATCGTGCCCTCGTTGAGGAAGCTGGCCGAGGTGTTCATCAGGTTCAGATCCCCGCCGTTGCGGAATTCGAAGGTTCCCGTGGCCGCGTTGTGGAAGGTGCTGGAAACGATCTGGAGATTGTCGTCGCCGACGTGGTCGTGGTAGAAGACTCCCTCGTTGAGGAAGGTGCCGCCGCCCTGGATGGTCTTGTTGCCGTTCTCGCCGAAAACCCAGCTCACCGTGCCCTGATTTGTCAGCGTGGCGATGGCCTGGAGATCGATGGTTGTGACTCCCTGGAGATTGATCTCACCGCCCGCCTCGTTAACAAAGCTGACCGCCGCGCCGTTCAGCGTCAGTTTCGCGCCGTCGAGGTTCACCACACCGCCCGCCTCGTTGGTGAAGGAGGCTCCTTCGGCAAAGGTGGTGTTCGCCCCGGTCACGTTGATGACGCCGCCGTTCTCGTTGATCAGTCCGCCCACCCCCGCGATACCTGCCTCATTGAACTGCACCGCGCCGTTGCTCAGGTGCATGGTTCCCTGGTTGCGAATCACGCCGCCGGGGCCGTTGCCGCCGGGCACTTTGAACTCCGTCTCCGCCGTGCCGGTCGGGCGGTTGATTTGGAAGGTTCCGGTGGCGGTGTTCGTGATCTCCACGTAGAGCCGCAGTTGGGCGCTGTTGTGGGTGAAGGTGCCGTTGTTGGTGATGCGGTTGTCGGCGTCGTTGCCGTTGGCAAAGATCGGGAACAGGGCGTCGAGACCCGTGATCAGTTCGCCGTCGTTGACCAGATGGGTGCCGCCTTGGAGTTGGAAACGACCGCCGTTGACGTTGAAAGTCGCCCCCGCGTCGATCGTGGCGGTGCCATTGGCGTCGAGACCGAAGAGATTCACACTCGGGTCGGAATCGAGGGTGGTGGTCCCGGCGAAGGTGATGTCGTTGGCCACCAGGATCACGTTGGCGGCGCCCTGGTTGAGGTCGCCGTCGAAGACGAGGTCCCCGGTGCCCAGATTGATGCTCTGGTCGAGGTTGGTGGTGGCACCGTTGATGGTCAGATCGAATCCGGAGGCGTTCAGGGCGTTGGCGAAAATGACGATGTCGTCGGTGCCGGCGTTGATGATCAGCGAATTCGTCGGGTTGTTGAAGGTGACGAGTTCACCGAGCGTGGAGTCCACCGTGATGGTGCTTCCGTTGTCTGTGATGGTGATCGTTTCCGCGCCGCCAGTATAGTTGAGGATTACGTCACTGGCCGTGATGGTTGAGGTAATCGGCTCCAAGCCCACGTAGGTGATCAACCCCTGTCCTTCGATCTGGATGGAACCATCGTTCTCGTTGGTGAATTCGTAGGTCGCTGTGTCGGTGTTGCCGCCGACGATGACGAGATCATCATTGCCTCCCGCACCGCCGTCGAAGAAGATCGCCGGAGTCACATTGCCGCCGCTCAAGTCGACGGTCAGGGTGTCGTCTCCGTCCGATCCCGTGATGGTAATGGGTCCAGTCACGGATGAGGCCAGCACCCGGGTGACGAGTCCCGTGGTCGGGTCGGTGATAACATACTCCGGCCCTGATCCACTACCGGTGGGGTCGAGCACCAAGTGGTAGTCGTTGTTCACGCCGCCTGGTGTAGAATCGGAAATCGCCACACTACCTGCCGTCGCCACGACACTGGCAGAATCTCGGGCTGCGGCGACATCCATGGCACCATATAGCGCCGCGATCTGCTGCGGGGTCAGCGCCCTGTCGTAGAGGATCACCTCGTCGAGCAGGGTCGCGTTGATCGCGGTCCCGATGGTGAGGGGTTGGGTGTTGGAGAGTCCATCACCATGGCTGTAGTTTTCCTGATTGGTTTGGACTCCATCGACGTACTCACGAGAGATACCGTTATCAAGGACATAGGCAACGTGGTGCCATTGTCCGTCCAAGATGGGGCCGCCCTGACCATCATGTTGATTGTTATTGATGCGTCCTCCCGTTCCCGTGGTGTCCGTGCGGATGAGCAAGTCATCGGTGTCTTGGTATCGGGTCACCAACCAAGCGTTGCTGCCTTCACTGCCTTTGCGGATCACACGGACCCAGTTCGGTTCTGCGCTGTCGTCGCCTTTGATCCAGAAAGAGAGCGACATTTGGTCGTTAACTCCTTCAAGGCTGGGCGAGTTGGCGATTTGCACGGGGGAGCCGCTGCCGTCCAGGGACATTCCGTTTCCGAAAATAGTTGCCACATCATTGCTGTAGGCACCGCTGGTTCCGTTGTTGTCATTGCCCGAGGAGTCGTTTCCATTTCCTTCGTCAAAGCTCCAGATCCCCACGGCTTCACCCATGCGATCAAAAAGGGTGACGTTGATGGTGTGATCGGTTGCCGATGCATAAGCGTGATTGCTCTGCAGCGTGCGCGCGCCACCGATCAGCAGAACTTCTGTGGTGCCGCTGCCATCGCCCCAGTCGATCACCGCCTTGTGCTCATCCAGCGATCCGGGATCGGTGAAGTCGACCTGCAACACGACCTCGCCTGGAGCGGATCCAGGTAGTGCCTGCAACCTGTCGATCACCGGAGCGACATCAGTGACTCGGATGCCTGTGCTCACCACCTCTGCTGCCTGAATTTCAATCGCCGCCTCTGCAATCTGGGCGATCTCGGTATCGGTGAGGATGCGATTCCACACCGCCACATCATCCATCCCTCCGACCAGACCGCTGCTGCCCATCACGAGAGATCCCGTGTTGGAGAGGCCGTCTCCGTGGGGATAGGTCTGGGTCTGCACCAAGGTGCCATCGACAAATTCTTTGGCAGTTCCGTTGTCGAGCGTGAAGACCACATGATGCCAAGTGTTGTCAAAGACGCCGTCGCCGGCAAAAAGGATATTGCGGTTGTTTCCGCCACCATCTCCGACGGTATCTGTCCGGATATTGATGTCAGTGCTGTTACTGTATTTACCGACATGCCATCCGACAGGGCCGCCGACCTTGGTGATGGTGCGGCTCCAGTCCGCAGAAGTAGGATCGCCTTTGACCCAGAATGCGACCGTCACTTGATCATCTGGAGATTCCAGAGATGTCGAGCTGGGAACTGAGATGCTTCCATCGGCGAAAGCCTGGCCGGAGCCGAATGGCGAATCTGCTCCATTGATCGTTCCCCCGGTGCCGTTGTTCCCGTTTCCTGACAGATCAGTGGCTGTTCCATCATCAAAATTCCAAAGCCCCACCAGTCCCAGTCCCAGAGAACCGGATTTCACCGAAACCGAAATAGTGTAGTCGCCGTTGTCGAGATATTGATGTGTTCCGCCGAAGGTAGTGGCTCCTCCGGTCACCAACTGATGATCAATGGTCCCGTCACCCCAATCGATCGAGACGGAGTTTGTCGAATCCGATCCTAGCGTGAAACTCCCGTTGAGGACAACTGATTGATTTTCGCTGATGGTGCTCTGGTCGAGACCAAAAATAACGTCGGTCGGGCCAGCAGGGATCGCCGAAGTGGCATAGTGGATGCCGGTGAGGCTTCCCGAGGTAGCGCCCTCTGCGGCCCCGGCAGTCGGCAGAAGGCGTTCGCCTTCATCAAGCAATCCGGCCATGAATCCATGTCCATCTGAATCATCGTCATCATTCAGTCCCAGGATGTGGCCTTGCTCATGGATGACGGCGCTGAGTAGGTCGATCCTGCCCTCCGCGGAGGTGCCGTCTCGAGCAATCAGAGCTGCGCTTTCTCCGGTTTCGAACTCTTCGTTCTCCAGAGGCGTCTCATCGACAAACCAACTGCCTCCGGCGGCATCGTCATCGATGGTGATCACGTTGCCCTCGGCGGAACTCAGGTAATTTCCTCCGAGATCGGCGATTTGATAGGTCGCCGCATTCAGTGCATCGAGCTGTGCCCCACTGATTCCGGCGTCGATCCAGTGTTGCTTCGCGGCGGCGGCGATGGCTTCGACGGTCGCCTGATCCAGCTGACCTGACCCTGTTGAGTCGGCGACTTGACCCTGTTGAGTCGACGTGTCGCCATCGATGGTCTGAACTTGCGCAGAGGAGCTGTCTTCGACGTCGGCAGGTGCTTCAACGGGTGCTGCGGAGAAAAGTACCCGCGGCTCGAGCGCTTCCAGTTGGGACTCGGGTGCTGCCATCGCCTTTGACGCTGGTAGGGAGTGACGTTTGAGAAACGACCGAAGAGATTGGGCGATAGCTTTCATGGGGACCGTGAGAAAAGGGTACGTGGAGAGTCGACCCAAGTGGGGATTCTCGAGTTCAGGGGAGGGGATATTAGGGAACTTCCCGAGGGAGTCAATTCTTAAGCCTGGGGCGGTTCAAGAGGTTGATCTTTGGGAAAAGGGGGGGGCGATGACAGCCTTTCAGCTGTCAGGAAAGTATTGTTTTTTGGGCCAGCAGTGTGACCGATTGAAAAAGTCGTGACGAGAGTTTCTTCCGCAGACCCGATGGCAGAAGTCCCACGAACAACTCGGTGAGGTCGTTTGCCAGATTGATCAGGGGATTGGTTCGCACTCGGCCTCCGCGATAGATCCAGGTGTGACTGAACCCATGTTTCTTGAGATGTTTTCGCATCTCCCGGTAGGTCCATTCCTGGAAGTGGAAGCATTGGAGGGTGTCACCAAACACGCTGGAGATATCATGAGGGCCCGAATAGCGATGCGGGGTGTCGAGGATGTAGACTCCTCCGGGCTTCAGGAGCCGACTGATCAAGGCGAAATGGGGATCGACATCGTCGGGATGGAGATGCTCCAGAAATTGATAGCTGAATGCGATGTCCACCGAGGCGTCCGGTAGATCCAACTCATAGCCGTCGTAGACGATGAGTTCGAAATTGTCGGGAGATGCCTCGCTGCGATCGGTTTGATCCGAGATGTCGACTCCGATGACCCGTTGGCAAAGTGAGCTGGCCGCATAGCTCAACCGGCAGTCGCCAGGGGCGATCTCGAGCAAGGTGGAGGTTTTGCCTAAATGAGGCCGAATGAGGCGGAGTTGGTTTTCAGTGTTGCGCGCAGAATCTTCGGCCGTCTCTCGTCGGGTGAGCCGAGGGTGGTCGGGAACACGTTCGAAGAGTTCGGTGTAGAGCGTTTTGAAGAGCTCGGTACGTCCCTCCCGGGTAGATGACCGCATGCGGGTCGCGAGTTCCTTTTCCACTTCGAAGTGGTGACGAAGGCGTTCAGGGGATCGAGGCTCGGACATGGGAAGGTCAGTGAAGTCTCAGTTTTCGGGGCTGGCGGTGAGGAGTCGGCGCGAGAGCTCGACAAAGGAGTGAGTAACGCTCTCCCAACTATGCTCGGCGACCAGTTTTTCGCGGGCATTGGTGGAAAGCCTCTCGGCAGTTGTGGGTTCATCGAGCAATCGGAGGACACATGCGGCAAAGTTCTCCGGTGAATCGGCAATGAGGATGTCACGCTCATGAGTGACGGGCAATCCCTCGGCTCCGATGGTGGTGGAGACGACTGGCACTCCCTGAGCCAAGGCTTCGAAAATCTTGATTCGGGTTCCGCCTCCGGATCGGAGGGGCACGACGAGAAGTTGGCAGGCGTTGAGATGGGTGCGGACATCGTCCACCGTGCCAGTCACCTCGATGCTGGAATCTTCATCGGCCAGTCGGCGCACGGTGGGGGATGGATCGCGGCCGATGATCCGAAAGCGGGTCTGCGGATGTCGCGATCGGATTGCGGGAAAAATGTCGCGGGCGAAGTGCTGGACACACTCGATGTTCGGCATCCAGTCCATGGAACCGAGAAACCCGATGAGGTCAGGTTCCGGCATGCGCTTGCCGGGAGGATGAAAGAAATCGGTATCAACTCCCGTTGGCACTGCGCCGAGGATATTGATCAGTCCGTATTCGTGGCGGCAGAATTCGGCGTCTTCCGGGGATACGGTAATCACGCCATCGAATTGCGCGGAGAGGTTGCGTTCTGCTTTCCACATCCGACGGAACTGCTGATTGAAATACCAACGCGAAATCGGGTTCGACTTCTCCTGGGCGAGTCGTTTCCAGATCTGAGATTCGACGTTGTGTTGGAACAGCAGGGCAGGGGTCTTTCGGGATTGGTGCTGAAAATGAACGGCAGGTGTCAGGAAGTCGCAGATGATGAGATCGAATACTCCCGACTGATCGAGTTCGGCGACCTTCTCCTGGATCTTCCGGTTTCGATAGCGATCCAACACGAAGGGCAGGGGGGACGTGACGAAGTTTCGGAAGACCTCGAAAAAAAAGCGGAGGCTGCCTTTCTCGGACTCGTGGGTCGGAATCCAGATTTTCTCGTGAGCGTAGGGATCTGACGATTCTCTTGAGTCGAGTTCCTGTCCCTCGGGCAGGCCTGCCAACCAGGTGACCCGATGTTCCTTGGTAAGGGCCGTCAGCATCGCGTGGGTACGACGTCGACCGCCCGTATTCAGGGGGAAGAGAGGTCCGGACTTGACCCAGAGAATGCGAAGCGGCGAGCCCATTTCTATCAAATGGTATGGGCCACATACCAAGGCATGGAAATAGCGAGGCCTTCGGGAAGATTGTGGGTGGGACTGAAGCCGAGTTCGTCCCGGGCTCGTGAGAAATCGGCATGTGAGTGGCGAATGTCTCCGGAGCGGAAGTCTCGATAAATCGGATCCGGCACATCGAGTTCTGGTCTCACTGACGCGAGGGACTCTCGAACTTGATGGAAGAGTTCATTCAGCGTAGTGCGTCCGCCGATCGCCACATTAAAAGCTCGGGCCGGTTCCGCCAGGTTGGGGGCGGTGGCAGCAAGGAGGTTGGCTTGGACGACATTGGCCACATAGGTGAAGTCTCGGGAAGTCTCACCGTCGCCATTGATGTAGACCGTTTCGCCTCGCAACATGGCGGCAATCCACGCGGGAATGACTGCCGCATAGGCGCCCTCGGGATCTTGGCGAGGTCCGAATACGTTGAAATAGCGGAGACCGGCGAACTCCATTCCGTAGCATTGAGAGAATGCCTCGGCGTAGGTTTCGGCGATGGCTTTCGTAGCCGCGTAGGGAGAGAGGAGATGACCGGTCTTGGTTTCGATCTTGGGAAGGCTGGGTTCATCTCCGTAGACGGAACTCGAAGACGCGTAGACCACTCGTTGGATGCCGGATTCCTTCGCTGCCGTAAAAAGGTTGAGTGTTCCGGTAGTGTTGGCTCGATGGCTGGCAATGGGATCCTCGATGGAGCGAGGGACCGATCCCAAGGCGCCCTGATGAAGGACGTGATTCGCGCCGCGGCAGGCTTCCAGGCAGGTGTCGAAATCTGCGAGATCTCCGATGAGGGTGGTCAGTCGACTCGCTCGTTCCGGCGTGACGGCATCGCGAACCGCATCGAGGTTCTTTTCATAGCCAGTGGCGAGATTGTCGAGACAGGTTACTTCCTGGTCTAGGTTCAGGAGCGTTTCGATGAGGTGCGATCCGATAAATCCCGCTCCGCCGGTGACGAGCCAGCGTTGAGGGGTGCTGGAAAGCGTTGAGGTAAGTGTTTGAAAGGCAGTGTTCACGGTTCCTGTAGTTGAGATTGCCAAAGATGAGAGGGAGGAGGGGGGGAGAAGGCAAACTAGAGTCTCCCATTGCCTTGGCACGTCTCGCAAGTGATGAACTCGCCGTCTGATGCGAGGCTATTTAAGCGGTAGCCTTTGCCGTTGCATCGGTAGCACGGCTTTCCTGAAGCATTCTGCGGTGGGGCAGCTATCGCCGCAGCAGAGGGCTGCGGCTGGGCCCCCGGCTCCTGATCATTGGCAGATTGCCGGGGAGAAGTTCGAGGTGGTGTACTGGCTACTGCCGCTTTTTTGATGGTTCTTTCTCCTGTTCCTTGTTGTCCGAAATAGGATGGGGGTTGAGGACGCTCGCTCTCGTCCGATTCCGCAACCCACAGCCTGTCGTCCGATTGGGAGTCTCTTCCAGACTTCTTGCCGTTCTCACTTTTCTTGTCGCCCCATTGAGAAATTTTCGAGGCGGCATCAGGAAACGGATTCTTGACTCGAAAGAAGCCCGATTTTGAGGCGCAACCTGCTGAAAAGGCTCCGATGGCGAAGGTCAAAACCAAAGAGAATCGGAGGAGGGTGGAGAAGTAGATCACGACTCTTCGGAGGAAAATTGAGAGGAAACAGGGAACGAGTGACACAAGATCAGCGAAAGTTCCAATGTTCTTATGATTCAGAAATATTGATTATCTGGATTTGCTGAATTTTCAGTTTTGGTGTGTTGTTTTGTTTAGTTTCTCAAGATTGGTAGGTTTTTTGGGTAAATACGGCTTGCAAGGTGCTCGCCCAAACCGCATCTTTTCGGTTTCTGAAGGAATTGGGGCTGTTGACCATGAACGATTGGTCACGAAAGGGGAACTTATTCATCTATGATTAAAGCCAAACGAATCACTTTGGGGACTGTCTTGTTGTCTTTGTCGACAGCGACCGTACTTCTTGTGCTCGGAGTTTCCCAGGGCGAGGACGCTCCGCTGATTCAGACGGGTCCTACGGGTTCCGCCGAAACTTCGGCAGCCCAAGCATCGGGACCTTTCGTTCCGCCGAGTCATTTGGCCGATACTCTCAGTGGCGAGCAGGCGCAGTCTGATGGCAGTGCTTTGAGCCGTTTGCGTCGGAAGGTTCTGGGTGTTCAGAATCAGTCAATTGTCCCTGACACGCTGCTCGCGACCACGGATGGGCAGCCTCTGGAGTTGATCTCGACAGGGGAGACTGGTGGAAATGGGATTGTCGAAACCTTTCCTCTGGCTGAGGTCAGAATTGGTGACCAAGACGGTCGTTTTGATCTTCCCTTTTCGAATCCGCCGAGAGCCAAAGCCGATTCAGGGAGCGGCGAACTGCGGTCTGCTCTCGCGGCAGTCTCCACGGGTTCGGCGACTGATGTCTCGTCGGGCGATCATCAGCCGCAAGCGCGGTCGACCGAGGATTTGATTCATCGGATCGAAAAGCTGCGCACCGGTTTCCGGGAAGAGGTCTCCAGTGCCGATGATACCGGTGAGAAGGCTTCCGGGATACCTGAGGCGGCATCGAGTGTTCTCAGCAATGACTCGCCTCCAAAAAAGAAAATCGCCGAAGAGCAAGCTGACAGACCGAAACCCTACGCGATGGCTCGTCCGGCCAGTTCCCGCCCGACTATCGGTCAGCAGATTTCCACTCGCACGCTTGCCAATGAGAATGCGGGAGGAGAAGGGGTGTTTGCTTCGTCATCTCCAATCGAAGAAGAGATCGCTTCTGTCGGTCCAGACACGGAGACGCCTTTCTCCAATGTGGCCGCGGCCGCCCCGCCGATCAATTCGCCGGAACGTAAAGGATTGCTGGGTCGCCTTTTCAGCAAGAAACCCACCAGAGAAGAGAGAGCGGCCGCTGCGGCTGCTGCCGCCAGCAAGTCCTCTCTGGAGACCTTTCCTCATCCCGATGCACCGAAAACGAAGGCGTCGAAGGCCGAAGATCAGTCCCAAGAGATGATCGACGAGATTTATCAAGAGTATGTGGAACGCGTGGCACGGATCACGGCGAGTGATCTATCGCCGGACGCCCTGAACGGAGCGAAGGGCTTGCCCTCTGTCCCGGCCGATTTCAAAACCGTCTGGATGGATAGTGTCCGCAAGGGCTACTGGGTAGGGGAAGAGCCTCTGGCGGTGCGTTTGGAGGAAGTGTATGCCCGCGCCTTGATCAATTCGAATCGTGTCAGGGCCTATGGCTATGAGCCATTGATTCGCGAATCGGCGATTCAGGAATCGGAGGGTGCCTTTGATCTGGAGTCCTTCGTGAACGGCACCTACGGCCACAGTGATGACCCGACCAGCTCGATTCTGGATACCGGTGAAATTGGACGATTTCTGGAAAACCGTGGAGAAGGAGAAGCGGGCCTTCGTCGCCGTTTCGCGACCGGCGGCCAGCTGACTTTGTCGAATCGGTTTCTCACGTTGAAAAACAACTCTGAGTTTGTGGAGCCAAATCCGCAGACCAGTTCAACCGTGGTGCTGTCGGTGGCTCAACCGCTTTTGAAAGGTGCCGGTTACCACTACAACAAGGCCAGGCTCAAAGTGGCCAAGATTGATTCCGGGGTGGCGGCTTCGGAGTACATCCAGCAGTTGGAAAACCATCTTCTCGAAGTCAACCAAGCCTATTGGGGAGTCTATTTCGCTCGGGCTGCCTACCTCTTGAGAAAATCTCTCGTGGCTCAGACTGAAGAGATCGTGAATACCTTGGAGGCCCGTTCCGATGAAGCCACGGCAAGTGAGTTGCTGCGCTCGCGCTCGGAACTTTCCCGCCGTCGCACCTCCTTGAATCGTTCCGAGTTGGCCATTCGCAACGCCGAGGAGCGCCTTCGCTCGCTGGTGAATGACCCGGAGTTTCCCATCGGTGGCGATGGCGAGTTCGTGCCGATCACGACGCCACTACTGACGCCTCCCCAGGAAACGGTGCAGGCGACCGCGATGGAAGCGGTCGACAATCGTGCGGAAATCGCGGCCAGCTTTGGAGAGCTTCGCGTCGCCGCGATTCGGAACGAGGCCGGTAAACATGAGCGTCTGCCGCAGTTGGATCTCATCGCCGAGAGCCGGCTCGCAGGTCTCGATGCCAACCGTCGGGTGGGCGGAGCCTATGATGACATGCTCTCTCAGGAAGCCAGTTGGCTGGTGGGCTTCCAGTATAGTCAGCCGTGGGAGAACAACTTTGCCAAATCCCGTCACGAGCGTCTCCAGTATGAACTGCTTCGTCAGGCAGATGTGGTTCGATCCACCATGGATACCATTTTGCTTGAGTCGGTCGTGACCTATCGCGAGATGATGACGGTTTATCGTGATCTTCAGGGTAACCTTCAGCAGGTGTTGTCCACTCGTGAGGAAGTTCGAGGATTGAAAGAGCGTCTCGACGTGGATGCCGACAATGGTCAGACCGTTGCCTATCGATTGCAGAACGTGATGGACGCCCTGGAACGTAATCAGCTGGCGGAAGAGCAGTTCCTCGTCAGTGTGGTGACCTACAACATTGCGTTTGCTTCGTTGGAGCAGGCGAAGGGAACGTTCCTCAAGTATCAGGATGTCGGGATCGAGCGTTCCCAGTCTCAGGAGCACAAGCGGTTGGAAACTCTGCGGGCAGTGCCGTCTGTGCCGGTTTCCTCATCAGCCTCGGCAGCAGGAGCGAAATGAAGTAATCGTTCGGTTTCGCGCGATTCCCGCAAAGCGAAACCTCTGGGTGGTTCGATTTTCGGGGAACTGACTTTCGCGTCTTCATCTCGCGAAATGGCTGATTCGGGTTATCGTTGTTTTCTTCTCACGCTCCGATGACGCTGGCGATCCGATCCCAATATGAAAAGCGAGGCTTTGCTCAAGCAAAGCTGCATCGCATCCTTTCTTCGCTGAAAGGGAGGGGAAATCAACAGGCATCGGACGAGAAGCGCCTGGAAGCAATCGAATTGCGAGGCAAGGAGATTGGCGGAATGACGGATTCCAAGATTCGCGAGACCGTCACCAAAATGAGGGGATCAGTCATGGCGGGACGTCATGAATTGGAGGATTTGACCGAGATCGGATTTGCCTTGGTCAGGGAAGCCGCCCGCCGCGCGGTGGGGATGTATCACTACCCCGAACAGATCCTTGCCGGCTTGGGGCTGGTGCGTGGATCGGTGGCGGAAATGGCGACGGGTGAGGGAAAGACTCTGGCGATTTCATTGCCGGCGTTTGTCTTTGCGCTCGAGGGGCGAGGGGTTCATGTGGCCACGGTGAACAGTTATCTCGCCGAACGTGACTTCGAGTTTTCGGAGCCGATCTTCAAGTTTCTCGGAATGACCATCGGCTATCTCCCGGAAAAAAATGACACCGAAGGTAAGAAGGTGGCCTACCGGAAAGACATCACTTACGGAACCGGATACGAGTTCGGTTTCGACTATCTACGTGACCAACTGATCCTGATGCGACATCCGCATCCGGGGCCGCGCGAGCGATTGCGTCAAGCCATCATGGAACGGGAGGCCTTGGCGCTTCCGCCGATCGTGCAAAGACCGCTGGCCTTTGCCATCGTTGATGAAATAGACAGTGTCTTGATCGATGAAGCGGGATCTCCTTTGCTGATTTCGGAATCTGCCGAGACTGATGATCGCGATAAGTTGGCACTCCTACTGGCGAAGAAAATCGCCAACGGCCTCGAAGAGGGGACTCACTACCGAATGGAGGGAGATTCCCGAAAAATCGAGCTGACTCAGGGAGGCTTCGACAGCATTCACGAGCCGTCCGAGATTCCCTGGGAATCCCTCAGACGTCCGTGGCAGAGTTATGTGCTCAACGCGTTGAAGGCCGAGTTGCTCTTCAATCGGGATGTCCACTATGTGATCGATGAGGAGGGTAAGGTGGTCATCATCGACGAGTTCACGGGTCGCCGTCACTCGGAACGCACCTGGCGAGAGGGATTGCATCAGGCGATCGAAGCGAAAGAAGGGGTGGATATTCGGCCAGAGCATCACGATGCCGCGAGTGTGACCAGGCAGCGTTACTTTTCACGTTATGAAAAGATGGCGGGCCTCACCGGCACCGCTTCTGAGAGCGCCGGGGAGTTCTGGCATTTCTTCAAACTAGGGGTCGAGCCAGTACCTTTGCACAAGCCGTCAAAGCGCACCGTTCTCCCGGAGCGGGTGTTTCAGTCGGAGGCCGCGCTCGATGATGCGGTAGTTGCCGATGTGCGTGAGCGTCATGCCCGTCGCCAACCCATTCTCATTGGTACCCGAACGATCAAGGTGAGCGAACGGCTGGCTGCTCGCTTTGAGGCGGAGGGTATTCGCCATCGCGTCCTCAATGCGAAGCAGGACAAGGAAGAAAACGAGATGGTCTCCAATGCCGGTCAACCTGGCAATGTCCTGATCGCAACCAACATGGCGGGGCGGGGAACCCACATTTCTCTCACTCCTCAGTCCGAAGCGGCCGGCGGACTGCATGTCATTGTGGTCGAACGAAACGAATCCGCCCGCATTGACCGCCAGTTGATCGGTCGTGCGGCCCGTCAGGGGCAGCCCGGAAGTGCCCAGGTCTTTGTCAGTGCCGACGATCATCTCATCGAAAGATATGCTCCCGAGGTCGGGGAATCGATCCGCAAGGCAAGTGCCGACGCCAACGGCGAAGTTTCGACCGAATTCAGCAAAGTCATCGATCAACTTCAGCATCGGGTGGAGCGCATCCGTTACGACCAGAGACTTCGCATCGCCGAACGAGACAAATGGCTTCACCAAACTCGACAATCACTTGCATGATTTCATCCGCTTTATACCCGCAATTCGTCGCGTTTCGCGTCATCGCGATCATCGGCAGTCTTTCTTTGGGTGGAGGCAGTGCTCTGTTCAGCCAGGAGGTAGCCTCCGGTGAAGGAATGTCGGTGCTGACCTATCTCGAGCCCTATCGCAGCATTGAGATGAGCCCCGCTGAGAGCGGAATCATTCGCGAGATTCTGGTAAAGGAAGGGGATCATGTCATCAAAGGCCAGCCGCTGTTGCGACTCGATGACGAAACCATCGAGGCCCGTCTCGCGGTGGCCATGGCTCAGGCGGACAACATGGGAGGAATCAACGCGGCAGAGAGTGAGTATCAGTTGCAGAAAGACCGATACGAGAAATTGGCAAAGCTGGAGTCTCGCGATGTGTCCTCTGAGTTCGAGGTTCAACGTGCCTTGGCCACCATGAAGACGGCTGAGGGCAGATACACCGAGGCGCTGGAGCAAAAGCGGGTATTTCAACTACAGGCAGATCAGGCCAGAGCCGAATTGGAAAGGCGCGTCCTGAAGAGCCCCATCGATGGGATCGTCGCCGAGATTGTGAAGGATATCGCCGAGCCCGTCTCGCCGATAGAGAGCAGTCGAGACGAATATCTGATTCGGGTTGTCAAAGTTGATCAGTTACAGGCAGTGGCTCATTTGCCTGGCACTTGGGCGGGACGGATTCGAGAGGGGGACGAGATAGAGCTCCAGATCGCGAGTCGCGATGCCGCAGTACCGGCCAGAGTGATGGTGGGCAAAGTGGAGTTTGTTTCACCGGTGATTGATTCGGCCAGCAACACAGTGCGTCTGCGATTGATCGTCGACAACATCAAGGACCCGGTGAGGGCCGGTACGCCCGCTCAATTGATTTTGCCAGCCGGAGGAGTCAGCAACTGAATCCAGTCGGAGGCAAGTGTTGTATTCGCGTTGCGGCAACATGAGATGGGGTTTGCCAAGTAGGCATACCGATGGCTCCTTTAGCTTGTTATTCCTATTTCTCCGCCTGACTTGTCGGGCCTCTCCACTTCCATGAATGAAGCCACCCAGTCGTTGTTAGGTCCTGCTACGGGATCCTCGACATCTCCGGAATCGGCCCTTCCTCCCGAGGAAACGCTGAAGCGTTTCAATGCCGTCTTAGATGGTCGGGAAGACGAGGTGAAATTTCATCAAGAGATGATCGAGTTCACCCGCGCCCAGATAGGAGCTAAGGCGGCACTTTTGATGGAGCTGGTGGGGGAAGACGTGCGAGCTGTGGCGACTGATGCGGTTGCTAATGTTTCCACAGGTTTTTCAACTGCGCCTGAGGTCCGAGTATTGGTCACGTCGGCGTTGAAAGCCGGTCAGAGCATCCAGACTGGCATCAAGATTGAGGGCTCATTTCATATCCTTTTAGGGGCTGCCTTTCACCCCGATAGCGAAAGCGCCCCTCAACTGCTGCTTATTCTGCTGGGGCCCTCAAAAGTGCCATTTGCCGGGCCAATTTTCTCGACTCTCCACCTCCTCACCCGTGCGTTTGTGGAGCGAAAGCAGTTCTCGCTGACCGACGCCTATGAGTCTGGTTTTCTTCAGTCGACCCTCTTGGTGGATCTTTTCTCGCGAGCCAGCTTGGCGCCGACTCTCGGCGAGGCGGTGTCGATCGTGTCTCGAGAAGTGAGGCAGTTCGTTAATTGTTCGCGGGTGGCCATCGGTTTGGGGCGGCGAACCCGGTTGCGTGTTGAGGGGCTTTCCGGCTTTGCCAAAGTCGAAGCACGCAGTCATGGGACACGGTTGCTTGCTTCCGCCATGAGAGAGGCCATGGGACTTGAGAAAGTGATTGCCTGGCCTCCCATCGATGAGGCGGAGTCACAAATCTGGCCTGCGACTGATCAAACCGAGTTGCTGGAGGCCTTTGCCGTGAAGCAGATGGTGACTATCCCGCTGGTGACCTCGGAAGGTCGGGTGGTGGGAGCCTGGATGTTCTTGTTCAAGGGCGGTGAGCCGTTTACCCTGCGAAAGCACGCGCTGATGGAGGCGGCGACACCGCATGCGGCGGCATTGCTCGATCTGGTACGTCACAGCAAGCCAAGTGGATTGCGAGGCGTGGTCCATCGATTTTGGGCAACGGCCTCTCGATTTAAAAGGGCGGCGATTCTTACCACGGTGGCGGTGGTGGCGGTGGTTCTATTGATTCCGGTTCCCCATCGCGTCAGCGCACCGTGCGAGGTTCAGCCCGTGGCCATGCGGCAGGTAGCGGCGCCTTTTGATGCCATCCTTGATGAGGTTTTTGTGAAACCCGGAGATGAGGTGACTGCCGGCCAATTGTTGGCGAATCTGGATGGCAAGGAGGTGGGATGGCGCTATGCGCAAGCTTTGGCTGAACGTGAAATGGCGGTCAAGAAGCGTGACTTGGCCCGGACCACCACCCGTGATGTCGCTGAGGTGCAAATGGCTCAACTCGAAGCTGATGCCGCCTCCGTTCAGGTATCTCTTCTCGAGTATCAGAAAGAGAACCTCGATATTCGTGCCACGATCGATGGCTTCGTCCTCAGTGGCAGTTTGGAGAGATCCAAAGGCGTGCCGGTTTCGATGGGACAAAAGCTTTTCGAGATCGCACCCATCGATACCATGTATTTGGAGATCGCGGTCGCAGATTCCGACATCAACTGGGTGGAGCCACAGATGAAATTGACCATGCGTCTGGAAGCCCGTCCCAGAGAGAAATACGAAGCCGTTATTCGCGAAGTTTATCCGGTCTCCGAATCCAAGGACTCTGAGAATGTCTTTGTTTGCCTCGCAGAGATCGATAATGCAGAAGCCGGTCTCAGACCGGGGATGAGAGGAAAGGTGAAGATCCAAAGTGGATACCGTTCCTTGGGGTGGGTCC
The DNA here is from genome assembly GCA_020440025.1 of Verrucomicrobiia bacterium. Taxonomy (GTDB): domain Bacteria; phylum Verrucomicrobiota; class Verrucomicrobiia; order Verrucomicrobiales; family DEV007; genus JAEUHH01. The sequence continues at coordinate 3,928 of JAGROX010000015.1, read as the reverse complement.
TGTTCCACAAGCCTTGGAATTTCGTGCGCCTGCACCTGTAACCTCGCACAGGGAAAAAGACTCCCGAAGCCTCCATGAGCGCCCCACAATCGACCTTACCCGATCACGCGGTTGCCGAGTTTTCCTCTCGGCGACCCCAGTTGCGTGGAGATGTAAGGTTTTCGTTTCAGGAGCATGGCGGACGCCCCAGCTATGTCCTCGAGGACGTGGCGAAACGAAAATACTTCCAAGTCGGGCTGCCGGAATATCACTTTCTCCGCTCTCTCGATGGCACTCGAACCGTTCGTGAACTGCTGGGGCGGAGCGCTCGCGTTTCGGGGCAGGCAGCTCTCGGGGAAAGCCAGGCCCAGAGCATCTTGCGATGGGCGATCGATCATGAACTCCTCGAATCCGAAAATGTGGATCAGGATGATCGTCGCGGCCAGCATGCGGTAGATCAGGAAAAAAAACGACCTAAGCAAATTCTTCAGGAAGTGCTTTTCCTCAAGCTTCCTCTGGGCAATCCCGATCCGTTTCTGCATCTCGCCAACCGTTGGCTGGGATGGATCGCGGCTCCTTGGTTTTTCGTGGTTTGGCTGGTCGTCGTTCTCGGTGCCTCCTATCAAATGGCAGTTCATTGGCGGCCTTTCATGGAGTCTGCGGGGGGGGCCATTCTTCCCGATAATTGGCTATTGCTCATCATCACCTTCAGTTTGCTCAAGCTGATTCATGAGCTGGGGCATGGCATCGTCGCAAAACGGTTCAAGGTGCCGGTGCCAGAATGGGGGGTGCGCTTGTTGGCGTTCATTTCGCCGCTGACCTACGTCGATGCCAGTGCGTCTTGGCGCCTGACGACACGATGGCCCCGCATCTGTGTGGCGGGTGCCGGGATGTACGTGGAGTTGTTGGTCGCCGCGATCACCGTGTTTGTCTGGGTGGAGACCGACCCAGGGTTGATCAATACCCTCGCCTACAACTCGATCTTCGCCGCGTCCGTGGTGACCGTATTGTTCAACGCGAATCCCCTGATGCGGTTTGATGGATACTACATCCTGAGCGACTTGCTGCAGATCCCGAATCTCGCCATGAAAGGGCAGAGAATGATGGGGTGGTTTGGGAAAAAGTATCTCCTTGGGATGAAAGACGAAATCCTTCCCCAGACCATCGCGGAGCGTGGGTGGGTGATCGGCACCTACGGTTTCGCAGCCTCCATCTGGAAAGTTGTCATCTGGGTGGGGATCATGTCGATGGCAAGTTCTCTTTTCAAAGGTGCCGGCATCGTCATCGTTTTTGCCGCCTTGATGGGATCGGTGATTTCGACCGTAAAACGCTTTTTCACCTTTCTCGGCAGTTCACTCGGGCGCCTGAACCCGAAGGTGGCCTCGCTGAGGATCGCGGGTTTTGCGGCCTTGATCATTTTGCCCTTTATTCTGATTCCCGTCAGTCCGTCGCCGAAAATGGCCACGGTGGTGCATCATCCGGAGAAAGCCGTGATGCGAGTTGAGAGTCCGGGGTTTGTCACCGAGGTACTCTGCCACAACGGACAGGCGGTGAATGAGGGGGAGGTATTGGTTAAGTTGGAAAATCGAATCAAAACCGCCGAACTCTCGCAGTTGGAACTCGATGTGAGAAAGTCGGAGACCCAGTCGCGTCGGTGGTTCGATGAAGGGCACATCGCTTCCTACCAATCAGAGTTGGAGAATTTAAAGGCTTTGGAAAAGCGACTCGAATCTACCAGAGAATTGGTCGAGACACTTGAGATCCGGGCTCCCATCGCTGGAATCGTTCATGGGGACCATATCGGAAATCTCCTCGGTCGATTTCTTCAGGCTGGCGATACCGTGGTCACCGTGATCCCGAATGATCCTCCCGAATTGCTGGTGACTATCGGCGAGGATGAGATTGATGCCGTCCGCCGACGTCGAGACGATGGCATCAAAGTCCATTTGCGAGGACATGGAGCCGAAGTCAGCGCGAAACTCGACCGATTGGAGGCTCGTGCAACCACGGCGTTGCCTCACCTGGCGCTGGGAGCCATTTCTGGAGGGCCTCTGGCACTCAGGCAACGTGCGACCATGCAAAGCGACCGGAAGCGAGGACTGGCGCGTGAGCGTTTTCCCGCGGGCGATGGCGGTGGGGCCATGGGTTTGGGAAATGACTCCGATGAAGAAGCGCTGGCGGGACAGGAACTCGTCCGGCCCAGAATCATCGCCCACGCCATCGTGGACGGGGATGAATCGGCATTCGCAAATTTGAAGGAAGGCGAATGGGGCTACGCCAAGCTCACCGGAGGTCAGCAGTACCGCCTTGGCGAATGGGTCTACGACAAAATGGCAGGCTGGGTGAAGCGCCAGTTTGATCGAGCGAGAAACGCCTCGGCCTGAAGCGGTCTCAGTCGCGAGGAATCAAGCTTTGATGACCTGTCCCGGTTTGGACGGCGTGGTCGCGAGTGCGTTGCGGGTATCGACGATGATTTCTGCCCAGGCTACCAATTCATCCAGAGAATAGGCAGCGTGAGCCGTTGAGATGACCACACAATCTTGGGCGGAGAGATTGGTCTCGTTCCAGGCGAGACTATCCGTGCCAGTCCAATTGGCGTGCTCTCGAGTCCGGGGAATGACTGGAATATGGGGATCGTGATAGGAAACTTCGCATCCAAACTCGGAGAGCAAGTCCATGATGTGAAACGAGGGCGATTCTCGCAAATCGTCGACATTTGGTTTATAGGCCAAACCGAGAACCAGAACCTTGCTGTTTCGCATCGCTTTGCCAGCCTGGTTCAGGACCTCGAGGACTCTCTGAACCACGAAACGCGGCATGGAGGTATTGATTTCTCCGGCCAGTTCAATGAACCGCGTGTGGATGTCGAACTCTTTTGCTTTCCAGGTGAGGTAAAAGGGATCGATGGGGATACAATGACCGCCCAGACCAGGCCCCGGGTAAAAAGGGGTGAATCCAAAAGGTTTCGTCTTCGCTGCTTCGATGACCTCCCAGATATCGATGCCCATCCGGTCGGCTACCAGCTTCATCTCATTGACCAGACCAATGTTGACGGCTCGATGGATGTTCTCCAAGAGCTTCGTAAACTCGGCCACCTGTGTCGATGTGACGGGGACGCATGAATCGCAGATCTTTTCATAGAGCGCCAACCCCTCAGTGAGACAAGCCGCCGTGGAACCTCCCACGACTTTTGGGATCGTGCGACGAGCGTGTTTCAGATTTCCCGGATCCTCACGTTCTGGGGAGTAAACCAGGAAGAAATCAACCCCGATGGAATATCCCAACTCCTCCAATCGGGGACGGATGATCTCCTCGGTGGTGCCGGGGTAGGTGGTACTCTCCAAGCTGATGACCTGATCTGGTGCAAGGTGGGGGAGCAGGGAATCGATCGTGCTGACGATGTAGCTAAGATCAGGCTCGCGATGTTTCGTCAACGGAGTGGGAACGCAGATCACAATCGCACTGCATTCTGTCGTTCGCGAGAAATCGACCGAAGCTTCGAAAAGGCCTGCGTCGACGGCGTTTGAAATCTCCTTCGAGGCAATGTGCTTGATGTAACTTTCGCCCTGATTCAGGCTGGTTACTTTATTGATATCAATGTCGAGACCGATCGCCTTGATGCCAGTTTCTGCCAGTCCCAGAGCGACCGGCAATCCCACATAGCCCATTCCAATCACCGCGACGCTGACGTCTTCTCCTTTCGCCAGTTTTTCTGAAAGTCGCATAGGTCGATGGAAGATGGGTGAGTGGTGGATGATCGCTTCGGAAAATGTCAAGTCGAGTAGCTCTGACTCACCGATGGATGAACGAGGAGCTGCGGCAAAGGTTCACAGAACCTCTGGAAGCTACCTATTGGAATCCCTCTGGCAATCAATAATCCGAGTGGGACCGCTCACCCCTCAAAACCATTGTGGGGGTGGCGGAGTGGACGGGACTCGAACCCGCGACC
>JAGROX010000475.1 GCA_020440025.1 Verrucomicrobiia bacterium | reverse complement strand
TGGCTGGTGAAAATCTGGCCGGGAGAAACGCTTCAACCCCGGCTTTTCGATGATCCCACCGCTCCACCGCCATTGGAAGAGACCCTGCGGGAATGTGGCGACTGGCGAGATCGACAGGGCAGCGGGGCGACAGGCATCCCTGGCTGGATCATTCTGGCACCATCTCTGGATGAAGAGGCGAGCCTGAATCTGGGGCGAGGCGAAATCGTGACGGTGTTGAATCGCCGCCAATGTGCCAAGCCGGAGCGATTGGCGGAGTCGATGCTTGCGGCGAAAAACGGACGGCGGCTGTCGCCGGATGACCTCACGAGATGGCGGGCGGCGGCAGTTTCGGAAGTGGCAATTGAGGCACCGGCCCATGTGCGTCGAAAAGTGGAGCGGGCATCACACCAGCCGGTGGCGCCTCTGCTCTTGGACTATGACCAAGAGCGCTGTGCCCGGCTGGATTTGGAGCCGGATGGCGAACTACGACAGATGGTCGATGATCTTCAGGTGCGCGTAGTGACGGGTGTCGCCGGTTGTGGGAAGACTCTGGTTCTGCTGCATCGTGCGGCGTTGCTGGCGAGGCATTTCCCGAAGGCGCGGGTTCTCATCGTCAGCCATAACCGTCCCCTGATCGCCGATCTGGAGAGGCGGCTGCGGCGACGGGATGGCGGCTCACGCGGCATTCAGTGCCAGACTTTCATGAAATGGCTGCGGAGCGTGGCCAAACCTCGAGGCGATTTGTTGCCGGCATACGAAACGCGGCGCTGGATCGAGACGCGGCGTCAGTCGGGCGAATTTTCCGCCCTGGGAAAACGTTCCCACGAGTGGGTGGCGGACGAAATGGGGTGGATGTTCGACCACGGTCACATCGGGGACTCTTATCTTACGGTGGAACGCAAAGGCCGCGGAACCGGGCTTCAGGATGCGCAGCGGCGCGACATGCTGGCGCTGGCCCGGACCTATCGGGCGCATCTTCTCGAACTGGGGATCTCCGATTGGAGCGAGTGGCCGCTTTCGGTTTGGGAACGACCGGAACTCCTGAGCCAAGGGCCGCAGTTTGATCATCTCCTCATCGACGAGGCTCAGTTTTTTGCCCCGGTCTGGTTGGAATTGTTGCGTCGTTGTCTGAAACCCGGCGGCCATCTGTTCCTCTGTGCCGATCCCACCCAGGGCTTTCTTCGTCGGCGCTTGTCCTGGTCGCAGATCGGTCTGGAAGTGCGAAATCGCTCGCACCGACTGGAGCGTCCGTATCGCAGCACGCGGGCCATTCTCACGTTTGCCGAACGATTTTATCGGCGTCGTTTGCCGGATGACGACGAGCCGCTGAATCTGCCCTCTCCCGAGTGGCTGGAGAGCATCGCCTCTGGAGAAACTCCTCTGCGTCTGCCCGGAGGGAGCGGTGAGGATCAGCTGCAGCGATTGAGTGAAGAGTTGGAGACTTTTCAGCGCGGTGGTGGCGAATTGGCCGATGTGCTGGTGCTGATCGCCGGGAGAAACCTCAAAACAGCTGCGGTAGTGGAGCGATTGAATTCGGAACTGGGAGCAGATTCCGTCGCCGAGGTGAAAGACGAAAACTTCCCCGAATCTGCCATCGGAGTGTCTCATCTGATGGCGGCGACTGGTTTGGAGCGTCCCGTGGTGTTTCTGTTGGGAATCGATGAGCTAGCCGGCGAAGAAGGAAATCCCGCGCTGACTGATGAAGAGCGATTGGAAAAAATCAGGGATCACACCCGGCAGATCTATGTTGGGATCACCCGGGCGATGGAGCGCCTGGTCGTGATGGCCAGTGCCAGAGTGTTGCGGGAGGCGTTCGGCGATGGGGAACCTGACCTTTAATTTTCCGCAAATCCACACGCGGTCCTTGCCATTCCCAAGTCGAACCCGCATGATGCGCAGGGAACCTCTTTCGTCATGTCAGTTGGCTCAAAACAGCTAAAGAAGAAAATCTGCATGCTGGGAACCTATGGGGTGGGGAAGACCAGCTTGGTTCGCCATTTCGTGCAATCGATTTTTGATGACAGTTACCTGTCGACGATCGGGGTGAAAATCGATCGCAAGACGGTTCATCTCGGGGAGGTCGAGGTGACCATGGTGCTCTGGGACATCGCCGGAGAGGAGGACTTCTTTCAGATTCCCACCAGTTATGTCAAAGGGGCGGCTGGCTACCTGTTGGTGGTCGATGGCACGCGTCCGGAAACCCTCCAGGTGGCGCTCGATGTGAAAGAACGGATGGATAGGGAGGTGGGAGAATTGCCTTTCCTGATTCTGTTCAACAAAGCCGATCTCACCGAAGAATGGAAGGTAGCGGAAGAGGATACCCGGGCTCTCGGAGAGAAGCAGTTTCACTGGCTCTCGACCAGCGCGAAGTCGGGGATGAATGTGGAAGCAGCCTTTGTCGAATTGGCTAAGCGGATGATCTGATCTGATCGTAATTGCGCCCAAAGACGATCAGAGTTCGATCACGGTTTCTGCTTTGGCCAGCTCCACGAT
>JAGROX010000122.1:26915-52566 GCA_020440025.1 Verrucomicrobiia bacterium | reverse complement strand
TGAAATCCACGTGATGCGTCCACGGGAAGGTCAGGAAGACTCGCAGCCCGACCTGCGCACAGAGATCGAGAAACGCGCGGTCCGGAATCTCATAGAGCCGCAGCGCATTGCCGCCGAGTTCATCGCGCACCCGACGCAATTCGGTTTCCGGATCCGGCGCCTCGGCCGGAGGAAACGGCCCCCATGTCACCGCCTTCACAAACATCGTCTCGCCCGAATCGCCGTCACGAAAGAACTTCCCCGCCGCCTTCCAGCGGGAGCGGATCGGTCGATCAGTGGTTGGAGTTGCGAGGACAGTTTCGGACACGGCAGGCATCATGACACACGCATCAGACGGAACAAGCGGCTGAATGAGTCGACTTTTTTGGGCTGGGGCCTGTTTAGAGGCATCTTCACTTGGGCGGCGGACCTCCGTGTCCCTGCCAGGTTTTCCCGTTCCGACCCCTTGCCGGATCTGGCATGAAGTGGGACAATGAGCCACGAACCTCGCTTGGAATCTCGTCACTTTATGCAACGCCGCCACGTTCTCCGATCTCTCGCTGCTGCTCCGCTGGCCATGACGCCGCTGCTGGGGGCTGATTCGGTGGCGTTGCCTCGGACCAGCCAGATGCTGTTGGGCATTGCTGAGGAGTGGTCGAGCACTTCGGGAAAGCTCTATCCCTTCCATCGTGATCGCTCGGGGAAGTGGATGCCTTCGTTTTCCGAAAGCATTCCGGTGCTGTTTGGCCGGGGCGGTTTGGTCTGGGGGCGCGGGGCGGTGCCGACTCCGGAGGGGACGAAGAAACGGGAGGGGGATCGCAAGGCTCCTGCAGGTTTTTTTGCGATCGGGAAGGTGCTGGGCTACGAGAGCGCCTTGCCGTCGGGTAGTGACGCCAGCTTTCCCTATCGACAGGTGACGAAGTGGGATGCGTGGCCGGATGATCCGAAGAATCCCTACTACAATCAGCACGTCGTTATCGATCCCAAGCAAGGGATCCCGAATTGGTATGAATCACAAAAGATGCGGCTGGGCGATTCGGCCTATCATTGGCTGGTGGAAATCCGCCACAACTCGGATCCGAAGCCGGTTCCAGGTGGGGGCAGCGCCATCTTTTTTCACATTCGCCGGGGACCGGACAAGTCCTCTTTTGGCTGCACGACGATGAAGCAGAGCGATCTGGAAAACATCCTGCGCTGGCTGCGTTGCGACGCCAATCCGCACTACGTGCTGTTGCCCAAGGCGGAGTATCAGCGACTCAAACAGGCGTGGGATCTGCCGGAGATCTCAATGTGAGAACCGGGCCACGGTCCGGCGTCGGAGTTGCTCTCCGAGGGCGATCAGGCCCACGCAAACGCTGAGCCAGAGGAGCCATTTGCCTCGCTCGAGATCGGCGGGTTCGCGACTCTCGATTCTCAGTTCGGCGTGGTCTTTGAGTTTTTGAAAATGATAAGCCGTTCCCTCGACGGGGAAATCCACCGCCACCGCACGTCGGCCATCTGCCCGGAAGGCATCGTCCAGATCGATGGAGGGTAAGGCGAATCCAAAATTGGCCGAGCCCTGACTGGCGTCGATCGTCCCGCTGACATTGACAGTTCCATTGACGGCAGAGAGTTGGCTGATGTCGGCTGAGCCTCTAGTTTGAGCCGTGGCTTCCTGAACCACGATTTCCTGGCGTGCGTTGCGACCGAAGAGGGTCTGTGATTTTTTCCCGGCTTGGGCCGGCGCGGCCGCTGCGAGTTTTGGCTGGGGTTTTGGTTTTTCTGCCACGGCCTTGCGCTTTTCCAATGCGATGTAGTTGGTGCTGCCACTGCTATCTCGGGATTCTGAATCCATGCCGCCATGTCCGATTTGGGCAAAGTTGAGTGCCTCCAGCTTCTGTTCAACTTCCTTGCGTTTTCCCTCTCCGGCGCTGGCCAGTTTGTCGACCTGTTGATTCTGTTCGGTCACGGCGATCCCGTTGTTGGCCTGCGCCATCTGGCCCTCCTCATTCAGGCGGCTGCTCAGGGCTACGGGATTGAACCAGTCGTTGCCGATCGAGACATTGTCGTTGAGACGGACCTGGTTGCCCAGTCGCTTGAGTTGCTCGGATTGCTTGCTATCGATGCTGTTGTTCCGGTCCACGATTTCCTGCGAGTTGTCTCCCCAGACAACATCCTGCCCCTGCATGCTGCCGCCAATATTGATACTTCCACCGGATTGGAACTCGGCGGAACTTTGCCCCCGAAAGACTGGCATCTCGATGCGATTTTCGCTGAGGATGACTTTCTGTTTCTCCAATTTCTGTTGAAGGTCGCCCTCGAGATTGACTCCGTTGGCAGCGGCTTCCTGTTCGATCTGATTGATGATGGCATCACCGTTGGTCAGGGTCAGGGCCCAGGTTTCACGGTCGATCTGATCGGATTGACCGAGCGCGTTGAGTTGCTCCAACTCTGAGAGGTTGGCTTCGAGTTTTTCCAGGAGGTTTTCCTGCGCCGCGACCCGGTTCATGTTTCCCTCCACTTCCGCGAGTTGATGCTCGGCCGGGAGGTAAACGTTCCACAAGGTGCGCTCCACCGTGAGGCCGACAATTTCGGGATCGTCGAGAGTTCGGTTGAGTCTATCCAGCCGACGGTCCTGACGACTCGCAGTTTCCGCTCGATTGCGAACGACCACCGCGACGTCGTAGGCGAGTTGGCCAGGTTTGGTTTGGATCAGGGGAATCAGGACCACGTTCCGGCCATCGACCTGACCCCGATCCGCCCGCACTTCATTCCCGGCAACGGTCACCGAAACCAGTTCGGCGTTTTCCGGAAGCGCCACGGGGAGAAATTGCAGCGAACGATTCTGGAGATGATAGGCAGCCTTCAGCCACTCCTCGCCATTGGCTCGAAAGGCGGTGCTGAGTTCGGCATAGAGCACGACGGCCTCGTTGCCAGCGGAAGTCTCCAACTTTTCCATGGAAACTGTCAGCTCCCAGCCGGGGCGTGCGCGAAACAGTTGGGCATTGCCGAGAGTTTCGGGCACGTAGGGCAGGAGGTCGCGGACGGTGGGGTCGAGACCGGCGGGCTGCACATCGATACGATCGCGACTCTGGTTTTCCACGATGAGAAAACGCTCCTGCCGAACCGATTCGGGAAAGTCGACATCGGGCAGCGATCCCGTTCCGGCGTGGGGAATTTCCGTCTCCAGAGTGAAATCGATCGCTTCGGTGACGAAGTGTTGAAACACCACGAGATAGTCGCGACGTCCATCGGTCTCGGTCGTACGGACCTCTCGCACTTCGGGGCTGATGACGCGCAACTCGGGCGTCGAGGCATCGGTCGAAAACGTGACCCGATCAATCGCCGAACGTGTAACTTCCAAATCCACCAGAACCGAGAGGCGCAACCAGCTTTCATAAGCCTGAGCCAGCATGACCCACGAGGTGTCGAATCGGGGAGCGATGTTGGTCAGGGCGATTTTTCCGGAGAAATCCTCGCGATCGAACCGGAAGCCCCGTTTGCGCTCCAAGGGTGGCAGCACTTCGAAATCGCTCCCGACTTCATCGGCACCGACTTCGCGAATCGTTTGCCGGCCCTGATCAAATTTCAGGGTCGTGTCCCGCGTCATGTGGGCGACCACCAATCCGGAACCGCTGACCTTGTCGTTTGCCAGATCTGGCAGGTCAAAGGGTGCCACCGTGACTTCGGCGGCGTCGGCATCGAGTGTCTCGGTCACGTAGACGAGCAGCGCGGTGATGTCGGGCGTGTCGCCGGAAAAGCGGACGAAGAGGGAGTCGCCCGATCGCCACCAATCCTTGACCCGATTGCCTTCCACCGCCTGCACCGTGGCATTGGACGGCAGGGTCACGGTGAAATCGAGAAGCGAGGCTCCGGGGGAACGGATCTGGAATTGCCCGATGGTTTCCAGCTTTCCCGAGCTGACCTGATAGACGTAGTCAGCCGTGGCGCGGCGATCGGGAATTTCCTCGGCGAGCGTGAAGGTCAAAGCCTCATCTTCGCCTGCGATGGCGAAGGTGCCCACCGGACGAAAGCCGGCCGTGTCGATGCCATCGGCCCGGAAATCGGTCTGTCGATGCCGGGTTCCCGGCTGGGGTTTCAGGACCAGATCGGTCGTCGTCAGGAGAGAACGGCGTTGTTCCAATCGAATGGCGTCGGCACCGAGAACGGGGAAATCTCGCGGGGCGGTGAGATCGTCGATGAGGCGCTCGCCGACCATGGAAACCGTCAACTGATCGCGCACTGGTTGGGTGAGTTCGAATTCCAGACGTCGCATGCCGCCGATGTTGTCCGGAGTTGCGTCCGCCATGCGCCAGGTGGCCAGATTCGGGATGTCGAATCGAACGGGTGTGATCGAGGAATCGAAGGAAATCGCAAAGCTGTTCTCTTCCTGACCGCTGAACTCCAGATGAAAGGTGGTTTCCAGTCGCTCCAACGCCGGGGTGACGAAAAGGTGGGAATCGATCACCGCGACGCTCGGTTGCGTCATGCCGCGACCGGTCGATTTCAATCGCCGCCGGAACTCCAACTGTGTCGCCTGACCGAGAGCTGCGGTGAAAACGGTGCGACCAGTGGCATCGGTGCCTTTCACCAGTGGCAGGCCGCCATTGATGACCGGCTCCGCGATCTCGGCATCCATGGTTAAGGCCAGAAGGTTCGCCGAAGCCGGGGGAATCTTCCAACTGGCGGCGACGGTGGCATTGTCCTCGGGAACGGGAACTTCGAAGGTGACGGTCACGAGATGTCGTCCCGGCTTTTCGACCAATACGGCGCCATCCTGATAGGAGGCAGGTGCCCCGTCGAGTTCGATCTTCGAGAGATTCACCTGAGCAAAGGGCAGCGGCACTTTTTGCCAAGCTTTGCCCCGGGTGAGCAGGGTGATGCGTCCTTCGATCTCCAGCCGATCCGGGGCGGCGGTGCCTCGGTAGAGCGCATTGCTCAAAATGAAATCCTTTGCGGTGGCGGCATCGGCTTCGTCGCTGGCCGAGGCGCTCTGGGAAAGCCGGTATTCCTTGGCCGCTTTCCACAACGCTTCGAAGGTTTCGTAGGCGAGATAGTATTGGTGGGCTTCCTGCCCGGCAATCGGTTTCGTGGCATCGTAGGGAACCACCACCGAGTGAGCGGTCGGAAGCGGCGGAGCCGATGGTGGCGTGGCTGCTTTTTCGGCAGAGGCGGGTCCGCCGGGAACTGCCAACCCGAGAAGGCCCGAGGTGAGGATGAATAGGAACGAGAAGGAACGTTTCATCGGTTCAGAGAGAGGAAGGCTTGGCGTTGTCGGCGAGGGGCACGGTTTCCGTCGGTTGCTGACGGGTTAGGAGCTTCTGCTCGCATCGACTCCAGGCTTCCGCGATGGCGAGGATGGACCAGAGGAAGGCGGCCACGAGCCAGCCAATGAGGAGGCTGTTGCAGAATCCGAGGAGACTTTGGCTGATGATCAGCGGGGAAAAGGTCAGCACCACGACCCCGAGCAATCCGACGAGGAGGGGGCGTTGGAGGCGTTTCATCGCGCCAAACCAAAATGCGAGACCGCCAGCCAGCATCCACACCCACGCGAGCCGGACCTGACGCTCCCAGTTCACGTAGCGAAACTCGATCGGCTCCGGCGCATAGAGACCGGTGAAGGCATAGGAACGTCCGGATTCTGGCAGGGCGAAGTCGATGGGAATGAGGCCCGCGTTTCGGGCGTCGAACCCTTTTAGTTTCGGGGTCGCTTCCAGAGTCGGAGAAACGCTGGCCTTGATGGCAGGAATGGGCGATTCCGCAGGGAGGTCAGGGAAGTAAGCCGCAAAGGTGGCGCGGACCTGTTCGAGGTTCTCGGGAGTGTTTCGCACCGCCAGGCGCCGGGTGGCAAAGTTGTAGGCGGCACTGGTTCCGGCGGGAAACTCGACTCCGGCATCGGACAACACATTGCGAGCGCTCTGGCGAGTCACGTCTCCGTTTCCATTGGCGGATTCAAACGCGCTGTTGGGCAGTTCCAGAACCAAAGTCAGTAATTGATCGGCCGGGATGGCGCTCGGTTGAGCAATGGCGACGCCACTGGCGGTGACTCGGTATTCGGTTCCTCCGTCATAGCGATAGGCGGCCATGGCTCCGGAGTGATTGTCGACGGGAATCGAAAGGCGTTCACCGCTCTCGGAATCGACGAGTTCCTCGATTTCGAATTCCGGTTCCATCAAGCCGCCGCTACCAAACATTCTTCCGATGATAGGCAGGTCGCCAAGAACGGGCATCTTTTCCTCTGCCTCCACCCCTAGAGATTGGTTCAGGGCCTCGACCAGCTCCATTTGATCCTGAGAATTGCGGACGATCAGTTCACCGGTCTGCGGATTGTAAGTCGCGCTGGAACCTTCGCCGAAGGTAATGCCAAAGTTTTCCAGGACCTGCTTGGCACTCTGGCGGGCGACTGCCGCTTGGGGCGAGTTGGCAGTATCGGGTTCGGCCGGTGCGGCTGCGAAGGGATCCACGGGACCGCCACCGCCGCCGCCCATGGCCCCGCCGCTTCCTGCCGCCGAAAGCTGTTCCATGAAGTTCTGAGGAACCCGATAGACATTGGTGTAGAGGTCTTTGTCCGGAGTGCTCAGCGGCACCACTGCCACGCTGTCCGCTTCGACCCGGTATTTCAGATTGGCGAGTGCCAGAGTGTAGCGAAGTGCTTCGACCAAGGGGACATTGGTGAGTTTCAGGGTGATGGGCGTGGCCCCCACGTCATTCCCGAAATTCACTGCCCCGGCATCGCCGGCGATCCCGCTCCGGATGTCGACACCGCGCCCCTCGGGATCGTTCTCTCGGGCCTGACTTTCCAAGGCATCGAGGGCGTCTTTCAGGGGGAGATTGATGAACTCGATGTTGGGAACGATGATCGATTTCAATTTTTGTTCGATCGCTGCTGTCTTGGCCGGATCAACGGCATAACCTCCGTGGCCGATCTGGACGTAGTCTGCGGCTTCCCGTTTCATACTGATGGTGGTTCCGGCAGTGACTACAATATCGCCGTAAAAGTCGCTCGGCGCGGCCGCTTTGCTGGCGGCGTCAGCCATGGCCATGGGGCGTGAAAACTCCGGGAGAAATCGATCACGCTCCCTCCAAACCTGGCCGAGCAGGGTGCGGTCCACGATCTGAAATTCCTCGCGGAGATTGCCCCGAAAATTCTGGTAGTCGAATCCCTCCGGCAAATGCAGCCGCCAGTCGCTCCGCATCACCGGAATGCGACCGGCCAGACGAATCGGTTCCAGCGTTTCCCAACCCGAGCCGCCCCACTCGCGACCGAGAGTCTGGTAGACGATCTTCAGGGTGATGGCGGCATCGTTGCGACCATCGCGGGCGGGCAACTGAACCCGGAGTGTCCCCGGCTCGGCGCGCACCGGTTTCACCGCCTCGCCATCGACGGTCAGGGTCCAGACGAGGGCGTCTTTCGGCAGGCCGATCTCGAGAAATTGTTCGCCCGAAGTCCGCAGCTGGAGCACGGCCTGATGCCGGTCGTCGCCGTCGGTCGAGACCACGGTATCGATGCGAAGCGAGTCGACCACGGTGGTCACCAGTTCCTCGGGAGCGTGACGGGTGCCTGCGATTTCAAGATCCCAGGCGTCACCCCGATACTGATAGGCCGCGATGACCCGATGACGTGGCGCATAGCCGTCGACGACCGGAACCCGTAGCGAATCTACCACGTCGAGTCCCTTGGCGGCAAAGCTCAGTTCGGTATCGGTGTTGGCTTCGATGATCCAGTCGCCACGAAGACGTTTTGCCATCGGAAGAGAAAGGACGGGCGCGTTTACTGCGAAGCGTTTCTGGCCGCTGGCATCGTCGCTTTCTTCCATCTCAAAAGGCAGCACCATGCGGAATCGCAGCCGATGCTTCCCGATCTGTTCGTCGTGGAACGACAGGGTCCAGGCACCGGTTTCGGCATCGAGTCGCTTCTCCGCCAACAGGGGTGAATCAAATCTCAACTGGGCCGCAATCGCCGGATCGGTGGCGACTACGATTTCGGAAACGGGCGAGTAGCGGATCGCCAGATCCAACTGTCCTTCGATCTCGAGAGCACTCGCCATCGGCAGGGCATAGGCGACGACTGCCGCCTCAATCTCGGTGGGGCGTCGGGCGGCTCTCAGTTCCAGCGAGTAGTCGGAAAGTCGAAACCAGGCCAATGCCCCCGTGATCGGTGTGGTCCGGCCATCGCGGGCTTCCAGGCCGGTGGCCGAAACGGTTTCGATGCGAAAACTCTCGTTGAACGCCACTGCTACATAACCGGAGACCGCCTCCGCATCGGGCAACTGAGCATTGGTAAACGCCAGCGACATTGGCGCCTCGCCCAGGGAAAACCAGTCCTCGGGATCGCGGCGGGACTCGATGACGAGGGCCGGGGCGTCGCCCGCGACCAAACCCTGTTGCCAACTCAACCTAACCCTGTTGCCTTCCAGTCGAGTCCAGTCAAAGCCGACCGTACTATCGATGGAGGGAACCACGCTGATCAACTCTTCGCCTTCAGGCAGAAGTAACTCGGTCGAAAAAAGGCGTCCCTCCAACGGCGCGAGGCTGAGTTGGCGCGTCAGGTGAATGGCTTCCCGTTTCAGTTCGATTCGGGTATCGAGTTGCGCCGAGAACCGTTCCCGGACGGGCGACAGAGTCACCTCGGGCGCGGACGTGGTGACGGGAAAACGAAAGCCGGTCACGAAGTCCTCGTGATTCCGAAGCGCCGGATCGATCGCTTCCGGTGCAGGCACGGTCAGCGGACCGGTGGCGATGTTTTTCACCCGCACATCATCACTGCCGAGAATCGCCATGGTTCCCGAGGCGCGATGAACGCCCCCGATTTCAGCGATGGGGAGGGTGATCCGGATGTCGGCATCGGCTTCGTCTGCTTTCGGCACGTCGGCCTCGATGAGAATTCGCAGGTCGGCGGCTTGGCGTTTGCCGGTGGTCAGCACGACTTCCAAAGCGCCGTTTTCCTCCGCCTGGCGGGTCCAGCTGAGGAGTTCGCTGCCTTCGATGCTGAGCACGCGAACGTCGTCCGGCACGGTGATGGAAAAATGTCTTGGCAGTTCCGCGAGCGATGAACTGAGCACCAGCCCGAGGTCCGCCTGAATCCGGGTGGAGTCGATGGAGTAGAGGTAGCGGCAGGTTTGAAAAATCGCCGCGTCCGGAATGGCCGCGATGGTGCGGGCGGTCCAACGAATCTCGAAGGTTTCTCCGGCCTTCGCGGGCAGCACGAAATGGGCGATGTTGGGATCGGACTCGCCGGTGACGAAAGGCAGCTCGCTGTCGAGTTTGGCGCCTTCCGGCAGGGTCAGTGCCAGCGACGCTGCCGGGATGGCCGGACTGGGAATCTGGATGGCGTTGCCGGCGGGTGAACGCATCACGGGCAGATGATATTCGGCGGTGACGGTGTGTTTCCCTTTGCCGCGCACCACGAGCACGGGCGTGGCTTTGCCGCCTTTCTTGGGCGGGGTTGTGCGAAGCGCCGTCTGCTCATCGACCTCGATACCCGCCAGCTGGCTCGGCGGCAGCATCAGCGGAATTTCGCTCCACTGATCGGAGAAGCTCTCCACGGTGTAGCGCGCGGTGAGGCGAACCACTTCGTTGCCGAGTTCGCCTGAAAAGGTGGCATCGCTGATGAGGACGGCGACAGGGGGGGCTTCCTCGGGAGTTTTGGGCGTCGTTCCTTTCACGGCGTCACGGATGAGGGCGCGATACTGTTCCGGCGTCAGCATCACAGCCCGGGGCCGGGATTTCAGCACCGCTTCCAAACTTTCCGTCGGCACCCACAGCTCCCGATGAGTCGAGAGCGCGGGTTTTTTCTCCTCCTCGGCGAAGGCCAGGAGTGTCGTCAGGACGAGAATCGCAACCACGCCGAGATGTCGCGCGATCGTTCTCATGATGGTGGAAAGAAAGTTCATCAGGCGTCTCCTTCCGTGGGTTTGTCTTCCGGTTTCGCTTTCCGCTTTGCCAGCCAGCCCCGGCAGCAACGCGCCGCCCATCCCCCGCAACATTTCGCACTACGGAAGGCACCCACGATCAACCACACGATGGCCGCGAGGAAGGCACCCAGGGAAATCGCCTGCCAGAAACTCGCCGCCGCCGGACTCACGGCTCCCGCGATGATCAGCGGTACCAAACCGGCTCCGGCGAAGTAGCCGAGTCGCCAGCGCAGGGGGCGTAACAGCATCCAGAGTCCACCGCCGAAGGCGGCAAGACAAAATAGTGCCTCCCAAAACCAGGCGAAAGCCTGGGAACGATAGCCGACCTTGATCTCGGCAGGGGCATCCAGTCGATGCAGCTCGAATCTCTGTCCTTCCTTGGGAATCTGAATGTCGAAACCACTCTGGGCGCTGGCGGGAAGGGGCGGCGGTGGCATCCAGTTTTCTCTCATGCCGGGCAGAATCTGCGGCCCCAGTGACGGAAGGATCCAGTCGAAAGCATTGCGGAAGCGGGTCCAACCGCGACGCTCGACGGGCAGACGCATCGCGCTTTTGAAGGAGCGATAGACATACTCGTTCGGCAAAAAGAGGGTGGTGTGACTCTGCAGCACCTCGGCATCGGTCAGCTCTGCGGGAAGCACCCGGACTGAGCCGAAGGCGCCGAGGGATTCGCCCGGCTCAGGACTGGGCACCTCGAAGACGAATCGCACGGGAAATTCCTGCCCCGTCTGCTCGCCACCGACGGGAAGACGAATCAGGACGACGTCCTCGTCCGCTCGCCGCATGGGTTGCTGCGGGGTGCCGTTCACATAGACGTCGCTGACCATTTTTCCGCCCTCCGGCAGGGACACGCTGAAAAACTGTTTGGCATTGTTTTTCACCCAATAGACGACTTCGGTGGTGATGGCCTCGTCGCTGCTGACGACACTGGTTAAGGCGGCGTAGGTGACGACTGCCTGGGGCACGGCGAGGAATTCATTGCGCGACACCTCGAGATCGAGCGCCAGGGGGTGACGCCGGTATTTGTAGGCGAGAAAGACACCTTCCCGCGCTAGCCCGCCGCGGAGTTCCTTCGGATCGATCGGTTCCAAGGCCGTGGCATTGGCATTGAGAATCTCGAGGTTGTCGTCCTTCACCACCGCGACCTGACCGGTTTCCCGGAAAACATCGACCAGGGCGATTTCCGGCAGGCCGATCTTGAAATGCTGACCCTTGGCCGCTTCGGAACTTTCGCCTTCGGGAGCGGGCGTCGGGGCGCTTCCGGTGATCTCGGCTTCCGACAACGGTCGATCCAGTGACAGCGTCAACTCGTAGCTCCCCATGCGTTTGTCTCGCAGGATCACCGCCCAGAGTTTGTGCCCGGCGGGTAGGGGTGTGGCGACCGTGTCAGCCGCATCGGCATCGCCCTCGGGGGCGGCCTCTGGAGTGTGATCCTTGTCGATCTCCTTGATGAGGGTGCCATCGACCCGAAGATCATCCGCGATGGATTCCGGCAGGGAGAAGACAAAGGTATCGACCCCGGCATAGAGCACGCGATAGTCGATGGTCCATCGATAGCGAATGAGCTGTTCCCGGACTTCGATCGAAGTGAACACCTCGGCATTGACCTGTGGTTCCTTGAGTTTGAAACCGATGACTGCGGGAGCCGCTTCGCCGCGGTAGCGAAATCCGATTTGCAGGGGCCCGTTGCCGGGAATGCCCGTCGCTGGAGCCGGGGCTTGTTCTTGCTGCTGGGGTTCCTGAACCTGGGTGGCGACACCGAGCAGGCTGACATCTTGCTGCCGGAGATCGCCGCTGTCCTTGGTGTTGGGATCGAGACTGGTATGAATTTCCAGCCCGACTTTCCCTTCGTGCCGTTCCACGTCCAGCGGCGAAAAGACCGGCACCGTGGCATCATCTTCGGCATTGGCTCTCACTAGTCGACCGGTGACCTGAAACGAGAATCGACCTTCGGCTCGGTTGGAAAACTTCACCGTCAGTGTGCGGGTTCCGTCGGCAGCCGTTTCCTCCGTGAAATCCTCGACAGAGGGACCGGTCGCCTCGATGCCCTCGAAGGCGGCGGGAATCGTGAGGCGGGTATCGAAAATGCCGACCCGCTTCACCTCGTAGTCAAAGCGAGTGAGGAAGCGGGAGGCATCGGGATCGACGGTGAACCGGGTCCAGCTTTCCACCTCCACGATGGGCTCGGCCTTTTTCACGGACAGGGTCATGGAGAAGGGAGTCGTCAGGTAGCGGAAGCGTCCGAAGGTCGTGATCTCGCCCGCCGCCTGAGTTTCCGCGCCGAGAGACTGCTGGGTCAGGCCGTCACTGGCGGCGGTCTCGATCTCCAGTTCGCCATGGTTTCGCAAGGTGACCGAGCCGCGTTGCCGGACCACGTTCTCGGCAATCACCTTTGGCACATCAAATTCGGTAGGTAGCGTGTCGAGCGCTTCCTCAAGGGTGATGCCGAGCGCGTAAGCGGCCTTCGCGGGCGCATGCAGGCGCACCGTCAGGCGTTGGATCCCGCCCTGCTCGGCCACGTCCCATTCCTTGATGTTGTCTCCCGAGACGCTGAGCACTTCCTGCCCTGCCGGAACCGTGACGAGGAACTGATCGACACCCGCCCGGAGGATCCGGTAGTTGAGCGTGGCCTGACTCTGAAGCGCCCCGGGAATCACGTTCGCCGTCAGGTCGCTTTCCACGAAAAGGAGCGGGGTCAGCTTGGTTTCCTCGCCCTGCTTTTGCCACGAGAGATTGAACTGCTCTGTCTCCCCGAAAAAGAAGGCGAACTTCGTTTGTCCATCCGGCAGATCCTCGCTCGAATAGGCGGCGCCGGGACGAATGTCGAACTGCCAGCCCTGTTCCGGCAGGGTCGCTTCGAATTTCGAGACGCCCGCCTTGGGCAGGTTCAGCACCACCTGATGCTGGCCGCTGCTTCGCTGCACCTTGGCGTAGAGCTTCAGTTTGATCTCATAGCTGCCTTTCTTGGGCAGGATCAACTCGTAGCCCTTCGCCCCGAGGTGGAGAGTCGCTTCGCCGGTGTCGGCTTCGGCGATGTTGAGGCCGGACTGAATCATGGGCACCACCGCCCAGCCTTTTTCCTTGAAAGATTCGACCTGCAGCGTGGCATCGATCGCCAGCACCTGATCCTCATCACCCTGCACCGTCGCCACGTAGGTTGCCGCCGCGAGCACGCCGTCGGCCGGGGGTTTTTCCGTGTCGTCTTTTTTCTGAAGGTTCAGCTGGTTCCACAGATCGAGAAACTCGCGATAGGGGAGGAAGACCCCGCGTCCGTCTTTTTCGAACACGGCTTCGAGATCTTCGTAGGGCACATAGATGCTGCGTTCCACCGGAGGAGTCGAAACCGCGGCTGGATTCGCCGAATCGACCGGAGCCGGGGGAAGTTCGGGGACTGCAGGTGTCGGGGCTTCCACCGGAACCGCGACCGGAGCAGGTGCCGTCTCCTGAGCACCGAGTGGCCAGTTAACGGCGCAGAAGAGCAGGAACGCAAAAAAGCCGAAGCGAATCGACGCTTCGGCGTGGGGTGGCGAGAGTGGTGGAATTTTCATCGGAAACTGGAAAGGGAGGTGAATGAAGATTTGCGACGGCTTCGATCCTGCCACAAACCCGCCTCCGGGTTGTCAGCCGAGTGTAAGGCTTTTGTAAAAAAGATGTAAAGCCAGCTCGGAGGTCGGGCAACTTTCGTCGGACCCAATAGGGTAAAGTCAGCGACCTGACCCTGTTAAGCCAAGTCCCCGGTGCAATGGTTCCCGACTTTTATAATCGATCTTCGGGGTCGAAGCTCCTAGGGTCGTCGCATCATGAATGGGGGAGGAGGAATACCGGTGCCTTTTTTGCTTTTCGGCGTGTTCATCGCCGTGATCATCGTTGCGGCCATTTTCAGCCATCAGCAGGAGAAGAAACGCCTCGAGGAATTGCGTCAGTATGCCGATGCGAAGGGACTGACCTTCGATGAGGGAAAACGACGGGGTTATCACTCCCGGTATTTGGAATTCGACTTCTTGGATCGTGGGAGCAATCGCTATGCGCACAATATTCTCGCCGGCAAGGTGGGTGCGTTTTCGATCGAAGCGTTCGACTATCATTATGAGACCCATTCGAGAGATTCGGATGGAAAGCGAAAAACGCATCATCACCGCTTTTCGGTGGCGATCATCGAAGTGAACTTTCCCTTGCGGGAAATGACCGTCCGCCCTGAGGGAATTTTCGACAAGTTGTCGGCGGCCTTTGGCTGGGATGACATCAACTTTGAGAGCGCGGAGTTCAGCCGGAAATTTCATGTGAAATCGCCGGATCGCCGCTGGGCCTATGATGTGCTCCATCCCCGGATGATGGAATACCTGCTGAGCTGTCCCCGCTACGAATTGCACTTTGCCAATCGCCGGGTGGCCGTGCGTGGGCAGAGCCGGTTCGAGCCTTTCGAGTTTGCCAAAGCGATTGAAATGGGGACGACTGTCGTCGAAGGAATTCCCGAGTTCGCCCGAGAAATATGACTTCGCTTTTCACGACATGAATTCACAGTTCCCCATCCTGATCGTGCTGGCCGCCGGTGCGTTTGTGCCGCTGCTCTGGTGGATCGGGACGTACAACGGTCTCATTCGGCTGCGAAATCACTGCCGGGAATCGTGGTCCGACATCGACACGGAGCTGAAGCGCCGCCACAACCTGATTCCCAATCTGGTGGCTACGGTGAAAGGCTACGCGGCTCACGAGCGCGAAACTCTGGCCCGGGTGACGGCAGCCCGGGATCGGGCGGTGGCTCCGCATGAGCGAGTCCGGGATCAAGGAGGCGATGAGTCAGCGCTGGTTCGCGAGGTGGGGCACCTTTTCGCGGTGGCGGAGAACTATCCGGAGTTGAAATCGGATCAGAATTTCCTCCAACTGCAGCGGGAGTTGGTGAACACGGAGGATCGCATTCAGGCGGCGCGCCGATTCTACAATGCGAATGTCCGCGACCTGAACAATCGAGTCGAAATGTTTCCCTCCAGTCTGGTTGCGGGTGGGATGAATCTGTCGCGTTGGGATCATTTCGAACTTCAGGATTTGTCGATTCGACAGGCGCCGACGGTGGATTTGTGAGATGGGTGTGTCGTTTCCCTCATGAAGATCGATACCCTCATCGTGGGCCAGGGATTGGCCGGTTCGCTGCTCGCGTGGGAACTCATTGCCCGCGGGCAGCGGGTGCTGGTGGTGGATCGCGACGAGGCGGTGACCTCCTCCAAAGTCGCGGCGGGAATCGTGACTCCGATCACGGGGATGCGACTCGCGCCGACTTGGCGGGGGGAGGAGCTCTGGCGTTATGCGACGGCGGCCTATCGACGGATCGAAACCCAGACGGGGCAGTGGCTTTTCCGACCGATTCCCATCGCGAGGTTGTTGGCGAACGACAAAGAGGCGCTTCAATGGCAGAAGCGCCTGAGCCAGGCTGCGGCGGAGTTGGGAGAAGATCGTTGGCCGTCTGGAACGGTGCCTCTGGAGATCGATACGACCATTTTTCACGATCAACTCGGAGGCTTCCAGATGCCGGGCGCGGGCTGGCTGGATGTGCCGGGTTTTCTGGAAGCGACTCGCCAGTATCTCCTGGAGCGTCTGGCCTACGCCATTGGTCGAGTGGATGCGGAGGAGATTTCGGTGACCTACGAAGGGGTTCAGTGGAAGAACATCGAAGCCGGGCGCGTGATTTTTTGCCAAGGCTGGGAGGGGAATCGGAATCGTTTTTTTGACTGGGTGCCCTTTCGCAATGCAAAAGGCCAGATCCTCGATGTGGAATGTCCCGGCGCGGCTGCTGAGGAACGGATCATCAATCGTGCGGGTTGGCTGTTGCCGATGGGCGGCGGAAGATTCCGGGCGGGCGCGACCTATGAATGGGAAACGCCTGACGACGAGGCTACGTCGACGACGCCGGAAGGTCGCGAAGAGGTGGAGGCGAAACTCAGGGGCATGCTCAAGGTGCCCTTTACGGTGACGGGACATCGGGCGGCGGTCCGACCTGTGATTCGCGAGAGTCGGGCGATGATCGGTCTGCATCCGTCGGCGGAACTCTTTGAGCGCGTTGGGTTTTTCAACGGGTTGGGTTCGAAAGGCGTCTTGAACGGTCCCTTTTTCGCCCGCCAACTGGCGGAGCATTTGGTCAATGGCGCGCCGATCGAGCGCGAGGTGGATTTGCAGAAAAATTTCTGACCTGTGAGTGCGTCAGACCCACCTCCATCGAAACCGCTCCGGATCACGGAGTTTGCGCATCAGCTTGTCGCGTCCCGCATGAGGCAGGGGGATCAGGCGATTGATGCGACGGTGGGAAATGGTCACGACACCCTGTTTTTGGCGGAAAAGGTGGGGCCGTCTGGTCGCGTCTTCGGATTTGATATTCAGGCGGAAGCGATCGGGGCAACTCAGGCGAGATTGGACGCGAGCAGCTTGGCAGATCGGGTGATCCTTTTCCAAGCCTGCCACAGCACTCTGTCGGATTGCTTTGAGGGAGAGATTCGCGCAGCGATGTTCAATCTCGGATACTTGCCGGGTGGAGACAAAACGCTCGTGACCCGGACTGCGACGACGTTGACAGCAGTAGCGGCGGCGCTTTCGCGATTGATGCCAGGTGGGCTGTTGACGGTGATGGTATACCCCGGTCATCCCGGCGGCGATGACGAAGCCGAGCAGGTGGAGAGTTGGGCGGCAGGGTTGGATTCAGAGAACTTCGCGGTGGAGATTCATCGATGGAAAGGACGAACCGCAACGCCGCCGCGCCTGATTGCCATCGAGCGGCGCGCTCCGGTATGAAGGGAGGCTCGAATTTTCCGAGTCGCCGCTTGCCCGAGACGCTGGTCGCGGGCAAATTGAGTTTTTTGTTATGAAGATCCTCGTTACCGGCGGTGCCGGCTACATCGGCAGTATCACCACCGAAGTCCTGATCAAAAGCGGCTACGAAGTGGTGGTGGTGGACAACTTTTTCCAAGGCCATCGCGCTGCGGTGCATCCGGACGCTGCTTTTGTCGAAGCCGACCTCGCGGACAAGCCCGCCATCGAGGCGATCTTTCGGGAACACAAGCCACAAGGGATCATGCACTTCGCGTCGCGGACTCTGGTGGGAGAGTCGATGGAACAGCCTTTTCTTTATCTTGGAGAGAATGTGCGCAATGCCCTCAATCTGCTAGAAGTGGCCGTGGAACACGGAACGGAGCGCTTCATTCTGTCATCGACCGCCAACCTTTTTGACGATCCCGAGCGGATGCCGATCGATGAGGAAGAGCGCATCGTGCCGGGCAGTCCCTACGGCGAGTCCAAGTATCTCATCGAGAGACTGCTCCACTGGATGCAGGTGACGAAGGGACTGCGCTACGCGGCGCTGCGATATTTCAATGCCTCGGGAGCCACCGAAGAACGCGGCGAGGATCACTTCCCAGAAATGCACCTGATTCCGCTCGTGTTGCAGGTCGCACTTGGCCAACGGGAGAACATTCGCATTTTCGGTGACGACTACGACACGCCCGACGGCACCTGTGTCCGCGACTACATTCACATTGCCGATCTGGCGCGCGCACACATCCTCGCTTTGGAGGCGCTCGCGGATCGTCCGGTATTGAAATACAATCTCGGAAACGGAAACGGATTCAGTGTGCGCGAAGTCATCGAGACCGCACGCCGGATCACCGGCCACGAGATTCCAGCCATCGTCGATCCTCGCCGACCGGGAGATCCGGCCACGCTGGTTGCCGACAGTTCGAAAATTCGCAGGGAACTCAGCTGGGAACCGGCCTACCCCACGGTCGAAGGCATCATCGAGAGTGCATGGAACTGGCACCGTCGCCATCCCAAAGGCTATGATGATCGCGGCGTCTGAGCAAGCGATTCACTCCACCGTTAACTTTTACCAGCCGTTGGTATTCTTCGGCTCGTGGAGATTGATGTCGCAGTCCAGATAGAGCGTGCTTCCTGCTGGCAGGACATTGCCTCCGTAGAGATAGCTGCCACCTGAGGGACAGACCGGCTCGAAGGGAACGAATTTGTCGCCACCGACGATTTCGTCCTTGAGGTTGGGCACGAAATCTCCCGGCTTCAGCCCGGCGAGATTGCCATAGGAGCGCACCGCCTTCTGGACCGAGGCGATATTCTGAATGCAAATGGCTCGGTCAGAGCCTCGTTTGTAGGCCGTAGCACCTAGAAACAGGACGGAGGTTAGCCCCAGGAGAATCGCAATGACCAGAGTCACCTCGATGAGGGTCATGCCTCGGCGGGGAAGGCGAGTTTGGAGGAGGAGGAACTTCATTCGTATAATAAATATGACTTTTATAATAAATCAATACCCGGTTTTGGGTGTCGATCCCGATCACCTTCGACACCGTCGAGAAACCAGTTGCCGGAAAGCGGGCTACCATCCCGTCACCGAACTGGGGACGTGATTGGAAATGCTGCAAGAGAGATAAGCCACACTGTTGAGGGGCATGATATCGCCACCATAGGTGTAGGTGCCACCACCTCGGCAAATCGGATCTTGGGTAAAAAACTTGTCGGTTCCGATGATTTGATCTTTGAACAAGGTAACCGACTCACCAGGGTCGACGTCGAAGAGATTTCCATAAGACCGAACCGCCTTCTGAACGGCGGCGATGTTCTGGATACAAAGGGCTCGGTCAGAGCCTTTCTTGTAGGCGCTGACTCCGAGAAAAAGAACGGTGATCAATCCCAACAGTACGGCGATGACGATCGTGATTTCGATCAGTGTCATTGCCCGTTGAAAACTGCGTTTGGAGAGCGGAGAGGCATTCATTGAAGGTTTTTCAAATAAAAACCATATTTTCCATAATTTAGCAAGGGCGATTTTACGAAGGTTGCGGAATTGTGGGGAGTCAGCGAAGGTGAGAGACGTCTCGTCGTTTTGGTCTCTTCGGGGAATGGAATTCCATTCTTTGAGAAGCCCCGGCGGTCTCTCCAAGAGATATCAATACCCACCAAATCATCATGAAAAACCCCATCAAAATCACTCTTCTCACGCTGGCGGTGTCTGCGTCCGCATTTCTTTTCATTCGTGGCAACGCCACTTCGGAAGAAAAGAAAGATGCCCATGCTCACGCGGCTCCCGCTGCCAATGTCCCCATGGGCCCGACCAAGCGCCCGGCTGATGCCAAGCTCTACATCATTTCACCCAAAGATGGTGCCAAGGTCAAAGGAACCTTCACCGTTCGATTTGGCCTGAAAGGAATGGGCGTGGCTCCCGCTGGCATCTACATGAGCGAAGAGATGCCAACTGGCCACCACCATCTCGTCATCGACTCGGAGTTGCCCAATCTGAAGCTGCCATTTCCCAAGGACGAGAAAAACCTGCACTTCGGTGGCGGTCAGACCGAAACCACGCTGACTCTCGCGCCGGGCGAGCACACGCTGCAACTGGTCCTCGGTGACCACTCCCACATCCCGCACGATCCGCCGCTGATGTCGGAAAAAATCACCATCACTGTGGAGTAAAGGTTCCCGAGAGGGGACTCGTTTCACCTCTTCTTTATCACTCCTTCAAACCCTGTCAGGTCTCTGATCTGACAGGGTTTCTTTTTGCCCGGAAAGGCGGGAAACTATCGCCGAAACGATTCCGCCTCGCAGGCGAGTTGGGCGCGCAGTGCTTCTAGCCCGTAGCGATAGCGCGAGGCGGCGGTGTTCTGAGAAATTCCGAGGGTTTCGCCAATCTGGGCAAAGGTCAAATCGCCCCAGAGTTTCAAACTGATGACTTCGCGAAATTTCTCGGGCAGGGCGGCCAATGCCACTTGAAGCGCCCGAGTTTCGTCGTCATCTGGAAGTTCGAACCAGGCAATGGGGGGGCCGGTATCTGCGACCACGCTCTGCTCACGCTGTTGACGGCGATCATGGGAGCGCGCCAGATCAATCGCACAGCGGCGGATGTTGGTGTAGACCAACCCCACCAATTCGTCGGTCGGTTGATCTCCATGGCTTTTCCACGTCTTGATCAGGGCACTTTGCAACACGTCCTCGGCGTCGGCCTCGCTACGACACTGTTGCCGGGCATAGAGCATCATTCGGGATCCATACTCCCGGAGCCAATCTGACCATGTGGCGAAATCTGCCATTAATCTTTACACGTTTGAAGTTGCCTCTTCCTTTGAAAAAAGCGTCAAACGACTAAAGTTTTGTCTAAATCTTTGGCAAATTTTGCTGCCCCCCCCCGTTGGCCTCGCGAGGAAAGTTTCGCCCTCAAGGTGCCGGCAGGGCGACCTGTGCGGTGCCGCTCAGGTAGGCGATCAAATCGCGCACCTCGGTTGGGCTGAGGGGCTGCAACAGGCCCTCGGGCATCATGGAAGTCGCCATTTCGTCCCGCTTGGTGACCTCGGCTGCTGGAATCACGATCTGTTCATTCAGCGATTGCACGGTGATGGCGTTGTCGTTTTCTGATACCACAAAACCGCTGACGACTCGGCCACTGGAGGTTTCGATGGTATTGAGCCGGAAATCTTTGGCCACCACGGCGCTGGGATCGATGACGTTTTCCAGAATGTAATCGAGATTCTGTCGCTGAGATCCTGTCAGATCCGGGCCGATGGCTCCGCCCTCTCCGTAGAGACGATGACAGGCAAAACAGGTTCGTTGAAACAAAAGACGCCCGTTGGCGGTGTCGGCGGAGGCCAGGGTATCGGGTGTGAGTTGTTTTTTCAGCCCCTTGATCAAGTCGGCTTTCTCTTTGCTGGACGGGCGGAGCTCTCCCCAAAGTTGGCTAACGCGAGAGGTCAGGGCCTTGTCGCCGAGATTCTGAAGCTGCCTCGCCGTGAAGGCGGTGACATCGGTCCGAGGAATGGCACCCGATTCCAGGGCGTCCATCAGGGAAGAGGCCCAACTCGATCGGGAGGCCAGCGTTTGAAGCGCTTGTTGTCGAGCTGGTCCGGTAAACTTCGAGTAACGTTCGATAATGGCGGTCGCCGTCTCGGCAGCGTCATACTCGGCCAAACCCCCTACGGCATGGACGGAGAGCGCTTCGTCATCAAGCAAAGATAGCAGCAAAGGCGCCAGGCCGTCGGGGCGTCGGGCGATCAGCGCGCGCAGGGCATCGATGCGTCGCTGAGCTTCCTGGGCAGGGTCGGCAGCGAGGGTTTTCAGATCCACGATGGCTGACGGGTCGTCAAAGATCAGAGCCAGGCGAATGGCTTCGCCGGGAAGACCGGACGTTTTCCAGGCCGAGTAGATCGATGCCCAACTCGGTGGGGTGGGGACGGATCGCCGACCTTCGAGTCCCTCGAACAATCCGGAGAATAGATCGCTCTGAAAGGCTGAATCGTCGTTTTCAGCAAAGAGTTGAACGATTCGATTCAGGGCGTCTGGCCCCTGGACTCCCTCGAGCGTAACCGCCCGCCGCGCGATGTGAGTTCGCAGAATGGGCAACTGCGTCTTCGAAGCGAGGGTAATAAAACGTTCCAGGTCATCGTGAACCAGAGGCTCCACGCCATACCACAACATCAGCGGCAGATTTCGATCGGTGGCGTCTTTGCCATGTTCGGCCAAGGCCTCGGCAATGGGCCAGGCGGCGGAAGGTGACAGGCGTTGCAAAGCACAGGCGAGTTCCAATCGAACCACAGGGGATTGATCATGGGCCGCCATCAGGGTCAACTGCTCTAGTGCCTTTGGTTCGAGCGCTGCGGTATTTTCGCAGAGCAGACGCGCCGACCAAGATCTCAGGTGCTCGTTGGGATTGGCCAATTGGGTGACGAGCATTTCCTGACTCGTGTCGCCGATGGCATGCAGCGCCCAGAGCGCGCGGAGTCGCTGAGGCACGTTGTACTTGCCTTCGGTAAGGATTCGCCGAAGGACCCCTTTTGCTTTTCCGAGATCTTCGCCTGCTGCGGCCATTTCTTGAAGTCGACGACGGGCGTGGCGCACCCACCAGTCGTTGCGGTGCAGCTGCAGCTGAGCCAGCGACCAGGCATCCATCGTGGCAAGATCGTAATCGGGAAGTTTTGGAGTTCCGTAGCTGATCTTGAAAAGTCGCCCCGTTTCCCGTCGGGTGTTTTGATAGCTGTGACATTCCCCCGTATCGGACCAGTCGCTGACGAAGACCGCCCCATCCGGCCCGTAGCGCAGCGTCACGCCCATGAACCAAGGGTCTTGGGAGCGCATCAGGTCGGTGCCATGCGAGGCGGTGTAGCCGGAACCGTCCCGGGCCGGGATGTCGTGATTCATCCGTTTCCCGTGGAGGTTGTTCATGAAAATACCGTTGCGATATTCGGAGGGCCAGTTGTCCCCGAGATAAACCATGGTGCCGCAATGGGCATGGCCGCCGCCGGCGAGATCTTCGGCCTCCGAGCCGAGCCCGGCTCGGACATCGCCACCACCCACGAAGTGTCGATGATCGGAGATGGTGTCGATGCGTCGGTAGGCGTGGAGACTCGACTGACGGCCGCGCCAGGGTTCGTAGTGGGCGCCAGGAATGATGTGAAACAGGTGAGGATTGACGCAGTTGCAGACGAAGCCCTGCCCGTAGTCGTTCCAATCGATCCCCCATGGATTCGTAGTCCCGTCGGCAAAGGGTTCCCAGATTTTCTTCACCGGATGATAGCGCCACACGCCGCCATCAAAAACGGTTCGTTCGTCCTCGGTCGCACCCGGTTTCCCGATGGTCGACCAGTTGGTGCGTCCGTGGGTGCCGTAGAGCCAGCCATCCGGTCCCCAGGCAAATCCATTCGCGATGTTGTGAGCGTTCGAGTGATTCCCGAATCCGTCTAAAATCACTTCCGGTTCGGCGTCAGGTTTGTCATCCCCATCGGCATCGGGAATGAAATAGAAAAACGGTGGCGACATCACCCAGGCCCCGCCAAAGCCCACCTCGATCCCGGTGACGTAGTTGAGCTTGTCATAAAAAACGGTGCGCTTGTCATGGCGACCGTCGTTGTCGGTGTCCTCGAAAATGACGATGCGATCTTTTGCCGGCTTGTCGTTGTGATCGGGATACTGATAGGCTTCTGCCACCCAGAGTCGGCCCCGGTCGTCGATGCAGAAACCGATCGGTTGTTTCACATCCGGCTCCCCAGCGAACAGGGTTACGTTGAAGCCCTCGGGAACCTGCATCGTTCGGGCGGCCTCTTCGGGAGGTAGCGGTTCCTCAGCGTTGTGGATTGGCGTCTTTTGGGCGATCGCGGAAAAGGGGCTCGCGAAAAACAGAAGAAGTCCAGAGACAAGAAATCGAAGCATGGACGTGATTTACCACTAGGCCAGCATTCCGTCGACCACTTTGCCGAAGACATCGGTCAAGCGAAAGTCCCGTCCCTGGAATCGATAGGTGAGTCGCTCATGATTCAATCCCAGCAAATGTAGGATTGTGGCCTGGACGTCGTGAACATGAACCGGAGCTTCCACGGCGTTGAAGCCCAACTCATCGGTGGCCCCCAGGGTGATGCCTGGTTTGATGCCGCCACCAGCAAACCACATGGTGAAGGCCTGAGGGTGATGATCCCGGCCCTGGCTGCGACCGAGAGCCGCGCTGGCCTCGACCATGGGCGTGCGACCAAACTCACCGCCCCAGACTACGAGGGTATCGTCCAGCAATCCCCGCTCCTTCAAATCCTGAATCAACGCGGCCGCCGGTTGGTCGGTATTGAGGGCTTTGGAAGTTACGCCCTTCTCCACCTGGGAATGGTGATCCCAGCCCGAATCGTAAACCTGTACGAAGCGAACCCCGCGCTCCACCATGCGACGGGCGAGCAGACAGTTGTTCGCAAACGCCGCCTTGCCATCGCCGGGCTTGGCTCCATAGAGTTCCATCGTCTTGGGGCTTTCCGAGGAAAAATCCATCAGCTCAGGTGCGGCTGATTGCATCCGGTAGGCCATCTCGTAGGCGTTGATCCGGGTCTGGATTTCGGGATCGCCCACTGCCGCGAGGCGGCGCTCGTTCATCTTTCGCATCACGTCCAGCGAATCGCGTTGGGCCTTGTCATCGTAGCCGGCTGGATTTCCGAGATGCAAAATCGGATCACCACTTTCCCGGAACGGCACTCCTGCATGGGAGGTCGGCAAAAAGCCCGCGCTCCACATCGCTGCGCCGCCGCTGAGGTTGCCGCCACTTTTCAGGACCACAAAGGAGGGGAGGTCATCGGCATCGCTGCCAATGCCATAGCTCAGCCATGAACCCATCGCCGGACGTCCGGGAATGGGGCTGCCGGTGTTGCAGAAAATCTGGGCGGGGGAGTGATTGAATTGATCGGTGTGGACCGATTTCACAAAAGCGATGTCATCGACCACCTTGGCAAGATGCGGCAATCGATCCGAGAGTTCGGCTCCGCATTGCCCGTGCTTCGCAAAAGGAAAACGGGGTGCCAGTACCGCCGCGTCCGGTTGGATGAAGGCGTAGCGTTGACCCGCAATCACCGAAGGGGGGATCGGTTTGCCGTCCAGTTCGCGAAGCTTCGGTTTGTTGTCAAAAAGCTCCAACTGGCTCGGGGCACCGGCCATGAAAAGGTAGATGACCCGTTTCGCTCGGGGCGCGAAATGAGTCGCTCGCGGGGCGATGGGATTGTCTGCCGGTCCGAGTGCGAATGCCGACGAACGTCCGGCTCCATTCGCCAAAAGTGAGGCGAGCGCGATTTTTCCCAGGCCGACGCCGCAGGTGCCGAACATCTGGCGGCGCGTTTGGTATTGAAGTGGGGGATTCGGCTTCATCTCGGCAAAGCAAACCACGAGCCCACTCGGTGCGCAACGTGCGCAGATCGGTTACTGAAAACTAGCGGCGTTCGGCCGCGTTCTTCTTTTCGGGAAGCAACCAGCGCGGGGCGATCTGATCCGTCTCCTGGCTGTTGATGAGCCAGTTCAGCAATTGGAGACGCAGGTCGTCTACGATCGTCTGGTGTTCGGGCAGGTCCGCCAGATTGATTCGCTCGTGGGGATCGGCATGGAGATCATAGAGTTCGGCATCGCCATCGGCGTAGTGGCAATATTTCCAACGATCTGTGCGCACCATCTTGGCGTCGGGATGACGAATGCCATCGACCCCTTTGCCTTTTTCAAATGGGAGGTTCAGGCTGTTGGTGATGACCTCAGGGATGATGTTTTCGCTGAACACCACCTCATGAGGAGCATAGGGACGTCCCGTGTTGGAAATCAGTGGAGCAAAGCTGCGGCCCTGGCACTCGTAGGGCTCGGGCAGCCCGATGAGGTCGAATAGGCTGGGCAGAAGATCCACGGTCTCGATCAGTTCATCATGCTGGGAAGGTGCAATGCGCTCGGGCAAACTGACCATGAGCGGCACCCGCACCGATGACTCGAAGAAGCAGTTCTTGCCATTGATGCCGTGCTCGTAGAGCTGGTCGCCATGATCGCTGCTGAATACGATGATCGTATTTTCGGACTTCCCGGTGGTTTCCAGGGTGTCGAGAATGAGACCAATCTCGTGGTCGACGTGACTGATCGCGCCATAGTAACTTCGATAGATCCACTGAAGTCGTTCGCGGTCGATGGTTTTCATGCCGCCCCCCCGGGTGGTCAGTTTCTGCAGCGGCAAAGGGAGCTGCTGCAGGTCGATCTCGGTAAAGGTCTCCGGCAGCGGAATCTCGACGTCATCATACATCGAATCATAGGGAGGCCCGATCTCGTAGGGAGAATGAGGCTTCCAGAACGAAACGAAGAGGAAAAACGGGCTCGATTCTCGTCCGAGTTCGGCCAGGTGGTGACGGGCGCGTTCACCGGTCCAGGCGGTGTCGGTGAACTTCGTGTCGATGGCGGCCCGGTAGGGATTCTTGCCGGGTTCGATGTCCTTGGCGAGGGCTCGATAGCTGCGGGTGGCTTTGGGATCGTTCGCC
>JAGROX010000122.1:17776-26835 GCA_020440025.1 Verrucomicrobiia bacterium | reverse complement strand
GGGCTTCCTCGACCGTGGGAGGATAGTAGTGGAGTTTGCCCACCGAGGCGGTCCGATAGCCGGCCTCCTTCAGGCGTGCCTGGATCAGCACTTCGGAACGGTCAAGTGGCGTGTAGTTGACCCGGTTCCGGTGAGAGTGCGCGTACCGCCCCGTGAAGAAACTGACGCGTGACGGAACACACACCGGAGAAGCGACAAAGGCGTGGGTGAAGTTCGCTCCGCGCTCTGCCAGTCGATCGAGGTTTGGCGTTTTGATCAACGAATTGCCGTTTGCCCCGACACAATCCCAGCGTTGCTGGTCGGTCATGATGAACAGGATGTTCGGCCGGTCGCCAGACGCTTCCACTCCCCACATCGTTTCCGCCAGAAGGGGCAAGGTGCAGCAGTACAGAAGGAAGATTTGTTTCATGGAGGTGCCGTTCACAGTTTCGTGCCGTTGACTCTGGTCCACGGTGAAAACGCTCCCATGGCGTGGTGTTGGATTTTGCGTTTCCAAATCTTGTTTCCGCAAAACGCGAAGAGGGTGTCCATCTCTTGTCCGCCGAGGCACACGCCGGTCACTCGGCTGCCGTCGGGAACGGGAAGGATTACCTGGGTAGGTCCGTCGTCCGCGCTGATCTGGATGCCGCTGCGGGTGGCGATGAACTGTCGGCCTTCGATCGAGTAGCAGACACTTTCCGCTCCCGCGTCGTCATCCCAATCGGCGACGTGGAGATGGAAAAAGCGCTCCTTGTTCGCGAGCGTTCCGTCCTCGTTGATCTGGTAGGAATAGACCCATTTCGAGTGACCTTCAGCGACGGACAGCAACCATTGATCGGGCCGGTAGGTCATCCCGGTGGCGAACTTGATGCCGGAATCGACCTGCGTCTTATTGCCGTCCTTGATGAACCAGACAGAACCGGGGCCGTGAGCCTTGTCGCCGTTGCTGGTGACGTAAAGTCCGCCGCCGGGCATGGCCAGAATCGAGTGACCGAGGATCTCGTCGAGCACCACCTTGGCAGCGCCGGTCGCGTCGTAGCTCATGAGCTTGCCTGATTTTTCTGAGATCGAGTAAAGCGTACCGTCGGCACCGACAGTGACACAGTGGGCATTTCCGGTTTCGCTGGCGAACACGCCGACGGTGCCATCGAGATTGATGCGGTGGATTTTATCGCTCGTCGTGTCGGCAAAAAACACCTCGCCGGTTGCGTTGACGGCGGGGCCGCGCGTGCTCTTGAATCCTTCGGCGACGAGTTGCCAGTCTTCGCCGGGAATCAGAATTTCCCTGGCGCGAGGAGCGCTGGGGCCAGCGTTGACCCGCTCGGGCCAGTCTTTCCAAAGGTAGGCCATGCCTTCTCGATAGTTTTCCATGTAGCCGGCCACATGTCCTCCATCGATGATGCGGAACTGGTAATCGTATCCGGAGAACTTGAGGGCCTTGTCCACCTCTTGATCGAGCAGAAACCAGTCGCCCGCGGCATTCTCCATGTCTCGCATCCCGGTGGTCATGAAGGTGCGGATCGGTTTGGCTTCGAACTTGCGAATCATCGTCGGTAACTCGTGGCCACCGCGAAACGCCACAAAACTGCCGCTGGCGCAGTAGACTCGGCTGAAGGCATCGGGACGATTCCACGCCGCCACGAAAGCGGCGATCCCTCCGCTGCTGCCTCCGGAAATGCTGCGATCGTTGCCATCCGGCGATAGCTTGAGATCGAATTCCTTCGCCACGAAGGGAAGCAATTCTTCGATGAGGAATCGGACTTTGTTGTCGTTCACCGCATCGTATTCGAAATCGCGGTTGCGCCGGTCGAGCGTGCCTTTCATCGGCGCGGGCAGGGTGCCCGGACGGACGAATACGCCGATGGTCACCGGCATTTCCCCGGTGGCGATCATGGTCTCCATCATCTCCTTTTCCCGGGGATGGTAGCCGTCGGTCTTCACGTAAACGCAGGCCGGTCTCGATCCGTCGTATTGCGCCGGGATAAACAAGGTGACGTCGCGGACGGTGCCGGGGAAAATCTTGCTCTGGTTGAATTTCGTTTCCTTGATCTCGCCGGAAAGGATGGCTTCGGGTTCGATCTCCGGGGCCAAGTAGGCGGGAGGCGCGTCGGCAACGGCGGCGGGGAGCGGACTGCCGGCAAGTGGCTGGATGAACCAATGCAAATGCCGGTCGCCGGGCTTGTTGTCCCATAGATCAATCCTCGCACCGGGATCAGTCTTGCCACCGAAATCATCGAGCCCTTTTTCGGGAGCGTGTTTCGGCGTCAGGGTGTAGCTCCCGTTTTCCTGTTTGGTTAGCGCCCAGAGTTGCCACGGCTGGTCGCTTTCGGATTCGAGGACAGCCAGAGTCCCGTTGTTGACTCCGCCCTTCGCCACCGCCAGGGCGAGGGTCGATTGATGAGTTGGCTTGATGGAAAAATATCCGTCGGCCTTGGGGGTGATGACCCATTTCTGATGGGCCGCGCCAGTTGGTTTGCCGATCGAAACTAAGGTGCCTTCCGTTGTACCGGCGTCGACCGCTTCCAGGACCATGGACGGACCTCCGACCGGGATGATGGAAAAGGCGCCCCAGTCTTCGGCTTGAGAGGGAACCGACACACTGGCAACCAGCAGGGCGAGTAGGCGGATGAGGCGGCCGAATCGATGCGAAAGGGCGCGAAGTGGGATGGGCAGGGATTTCATGGAGAGGGAGGAAAATGATGGAGAGGGATTTGAAGTGTCGCGATCTTCGGCTCGCCTCTGAGAGACAGCGTTCGAAAAAAGAGTAGCGAAAGAAAGACAAGATGGGGAAGCCTCATTCGCGGACGAGGTGGTGGGCCGCTCTCATCGAAGAAACGATAGAGCGGATGCCGCGGGGCGTTACCACAATATCTGTGGGATTCCCGACACGATCGCGGTGCCATTTGGTGAATTAGACTTTTACTCAACATCGTCCGGCGGTCGATACGCGACAATGCCAAGACTTGTGATTGGGGTTCAGGATTTCCGCATTATGATGGCTTCCATGAAATCCCGCGTCGCCTTCTCCGCCGTTCTTGTCTCCGTTGTTTCGCTATGGTTATTGATCTTCGGAAGCGTCTTCGCTGACGTCACGGCCCTTCCGCGCAGCACCCCTGAGGAACAGGGCATTTCTTCGACTGCGGTGCGATCCTTCATCGAAGCGGCGGACGATCAGATCGATACCCTGCATAGTTTCATGCTGCTGCGCCACGGGCACGTGATCGCCGAGGCGTGGTGGAAACCCGAGTCGGCCGACAAGCCGCATGTCATGTGGTCGCTGAGCAAAAGCTACAATGCCACCGCCGTCGGATTCGCCGCAGGGGAGGGAAAACTCAGCCTCGATGATCCCGTGCTGAAATTCTTTCCGGAGGAAGCGCCCGCCGATCCGTCCGCCAATCTCCAGGCAATGCGCGTGCGCGATCTGCTGACCATGAGCGGAGGGCATGACGTCGAGCCAAAGTTCGATCTCGAGGTCGGTCCCTCGGTGAAGGATTTCCTCGCCCATCCGGTCACCCACCAACCGGGCACCTACTTTCGCTACAACACCCCGGGAAGTTACATGCTCTCCGCCATCGTCACCAAGGCCACTGGGCAGACCGTGATCGACTACCTGAAGCCGCGCCTGTTCGAGCCTCTGGGGATCAAGAACCCGGAGTGGGGCACCACCGCCGAAGGCTACAATTTCGGCGGCTACGGCCTTTTCATTCGCACCGAAGACATCGCCAAATTCGGCCAGCTCTATCTGCAAAAAGGAGAGTGGAACGGGAAGCAACTCCTCCCCGTCTCCTGGGTCGAAGCCGCGACCAAAAAGCAGGTGGAAAACGACAAGGCACCCAGCGGCCGGACCTCCGACTGGCAGCAGGGCTACGGTTTTCAATTCTGGCGGTGTCAGCACAACGCTTACCGCGGTGACGGTCGCGATGGTCAAATCTGCCTCGTGATACCGGAACAGGACGCCGTCATTGCGATCACCGCCAAGACCGGTCAGATGCAGACGGAACTCGATCTCGTGTGGGAAAAGCTATTGCCCGCATTCAGGGATCAGGCTCTGCCGTCGAACGCAGCCGAACTGGCAAAACTCCAACAGGTGGCCGCCGATCTCACGGCCCATCCTGCGAAGCAGGCAAAGTAGGTTCGTCAGAGTGGGCGCCGAAGTGGGATTGACCCGGGAGTAGATCACGGAAACGTTGAGCAAGGTATTATCTTAGGGTATACCCCAGTGCGGTGAACCTTGGGCGCACGTTGAGATTTGGTGTGTTTTTGAAGGCAAACTTTATCACTAGAGAAGTCACCGGAGATGCACATCGGTCAGCGACCACAGTATGGTGTGTGGGGAAATCGGCTCTTGGGCGGTGATCTTCAACGGGCTGGAAACAGTCCTGACTAAAGAGGGTAAGGTGTCGCACTCTACCCTGTTAAGTCGTCGGGTCACGGCGTTGCCGGAGGCGGCCAGTCGGAGGGGAAATCGATCCGATCGACCCAGCGCGTTTCGTCATCTAAGGCGTCTTCGCCCCAGCGGCTGATCCATTGAGCGCGGGCGGCATCCGGCCCACCCGGAGCCGGGGCGAAGGTGGAGCCGCTATCACGAAGGCGGAGAGCGCCGTCGGGCGAATCTTCCAGCCGTGCGGTCAGATTGATGAATCGTTTGTCCCCGGTTTCGATGAGACAGCGCTGGGTCTCTACCCTCAGGGGGATGGAGGTATCACCGGTGCGATAGACGATCCCGGAGTAGGCGCTCCGGACCAGGCAATCGGTGGCGCGGATCTCAATTTTCGCATCGGGAGTTTCGGCCGAGTGGGGAAGGGCAAGATTGGTGCTGAGACCGATCCAGTAATGTCCGTCGAAGCGGCAATGATTCAGGGTGAAAAGGGCGGGACCTCCTTCTTCATCGTCATCATTCTCTTCTTCTTCCGCGCCGTCACCGATGCGCCAGATGAGGCAGGGACCGTGGTCGGTGGAAAAGTCGCTGTCGGCCATATCGATGCTGGTCTGACCGGAAACGAACACAAGGGGGCTTTCATTTCCCGAAGGAATGCCGATGCGCTCCAGTCGACAGTTGCGAAGAGTCAGGTTGCCGTTTTTCATCCGGACCAGCGCGGGGATGCGCCGATTGGAGAAGGCTTTGGTGTTTTCGTGGCGAAGATCGAGACCTTCGAGGGTCAGGTCGCCGTGGTAAATCCAGAGCATGGCGGTGGGGCCGACGGAATCGCCCGGCATGCGCAGCACGGGAGCTGGGACGAGCCTGGGATCGGCGCGAATCACTAGCGAGATGTTCCGGCGTCCCAGGGAGAACACTTCGAAGGGGCCGGGCCCATGAATTTGGATCTCATCGCCGTCCCGCGCGGCTTCGATGGCGGAGGCGAGTCCCGCGTAGGTGCCGAGACGACCACGAAGGGTGAAGTCATTTCCGGAACTTGCGCGGAGGGCGTCGTTGATAACTTGGCTGCGTCCGGTCAGATCAGAGACCAGCACAGCGACTGCGACGAGGGCGATCAGGGCGGTGATGGCGAGTGGAATTCGGCGACGTCGAACCCGGTGGCGCCCGGCGCCTCGTCGCTCAAGCAGACGCACCACTTCTCTCGCGGATTCCGGTCGCCGGGCGGGATCATCGGCACGAAGGCGTTCGCTGAGATCGCGAAACCATCCCGGGGTATCGTCGCCTGAGAGATCTGCAAAGAGACATCCGAGAGACCAGAGATCGGAGGCCGCCGAGGCGTTCCCGCCGGAAAGCAGTTCGGGGGCGAGGTAGCCTGGGGTGCCGCCTGACTGGGTGGCGTCGCTGGCATCCTGCCGACTGGCGAGCCCAAAGTCTGAGAGCCAGACCGAGGGGGGATCTTCCCGCTCGTCGCCGGAACCCAGCAGGAGATTCCCCGGTTTCAGATCGCGATGGATGAGACCGGCGGCGTGGGCCGCGGCGAGGGCGCGGCTGGCGCGGAGAGCGATGGCGAGGCTGGTGTCGAAGCCGGGGTGACCTCGTTCGCGCAGTCGGCGGGCGAGAGTGGGGCCTTTGGCCAGAGGCATCACGAAGTAGGGAATACCGGCGGGCTCGAGGGTGGCGACCTGGTGGATGGGGATCACATTCTCGTGATCCAGTGCCGCCACGGCGCGGGCTTCGTCGCGAAAACGCGCGACGAGTTCGGCGTCGGCGGCAAGATCAGGGCGCAGCAGTTTCACCGCCACCTCGCGATCCAGCGCGGTGTCGCGAGCTCGCAGCACCGCTCCCATGCCACCTTGTCCGAGAAAACTGAGCACCTCCAGTTGTGGTCCGAGACTGCCGAGAGAATCGGGCGTTGCTGGCGGGCCTAGCAGCGCCAGCACTTGTTGCCGAGGCAGGGGTCGCTGCGCGATGAGCGTCTCGATCGCGGTATCGAGTTCGGCGGAAGCGGCGTCGGCAAAGGCGTGATCGGAGAGCAGGGTAGTGATGCTGTCATCGTCGTCGGCAAGATGCTGCAGACTGTCGCGACAGCTGGCGCAATGTTCGAGATGGTCTTCGGCCTCGGCTTCCGGGTTGCCATTCTCCATCAAAAGGGCGCGCAGATCGTCCTCGGAAAGGCATTGGCTGGGGGCGTCGTTGGAGGGAGTCATCGCGACAGAGAATTGGCAGCGGCGGCACGGCTTTCCCATTCGGCTTCGATTTGCAGGATCCGCTCGCGCAGGCGGGCGGTGATTCGGGAGCGTGCCACGTAGATCGCCCCGACGGAAACGCCCAGCCGACGGGCGACATCCTCGGCAGGTAATCCCTCCAGTGTGCTGAGGCGGAAGGCGTCCCAGGTTTTGTCGGAAAATTGGGGCTGCACCAGAGGCAGGGCCCGTTGTAGTAGAGCGCGGCGATATTCGCGATCCCAGAGTGCCTCGAAATCGGCTTCGGGATCTGCGAGAGCCTCCTCCGGGAAAAGTTGAGCCTGATCTGGGCGGCGATTGGCGCGGGAGGAGCGGTCGATCAGCGCCCGCCAGGTAATGGTGAAAAGCCAGCCGCGGAAACGTCCTCGTTCCGGATCATAGCGGAAAGCTCCGATGGAGCGCGCCACTCGCAGCATGACTTCCTGCACCAGATCGGCGGCGTCACTGGGTTGGAGTTGTCGGCGAAGGCCGAAGCGATAGATCAGGGGGCCGTATGTCCCGACGAAATCGCCCCAGGCATCCGCGTCCTCGGAATCCGGGAGGCGACCCAGAAGTGATGGGCGCGTGTCGGGAAAGCTCGGAGGATCTTCTGGAGACGGGGAAATCAAGCGTCGTCTTGGGATGGGAATCGCATGGCCTTGGCGGACGATCCAGCGTCGTGCATGACGGCGACTGGGGCAAGCCACAAGGTCTTTGGAATCGCCCGTGAACTGCCGCAAAAGATGGTGGGAAATTTTTTTTGCGAAAAAGCTGCAAGGTTTCTCCGCAGCAGCAGTAGGGCTTGTTGAATCAACTGAATGACTCGATTTTTCCATGCCTATTCCACGAAACTTTCACCCTTTGGTCATCGCTCTCGTGGTGATCGTCACCTCTCAGTTCGTGATCCTTCCTGCCTCCGCTACGGAGCCCACGGTGGTGAAGCTACATGGTCGCCACTCGGCCGATCCGGTCCAGTACGGGGCAGGTCTCGCGGTGGCCGTCTCGGAACGCTATGTCCTCGTTGGCGAACGGAACAACGACGATCTTTTCACCGATGGTGGTGCCGTGCATGTCTATAGTGCGATCACGGGGCGCTATCTTCGCAAGCTGACACCGACCGATGGCGATGCGGGTGATCTCTTCGGTTGGAGTGTGGCCGTGGCGGGAGACACGGCGATCGTGGGGGCTCCTGATGGGGGGCTGAATGAGACGGGGAAAGTTTACCTTTTTGATCTGCGGAACGGTCGGCAGAAGCTGAGCATCATCCCCGAAGACGCCGCGCTCGGGGATCGTTTTGGTTGGTCTCTGAGTGCAGACGGGGATCGCGTCCTCGTCGGTGCGCCGTGGAATGATGAAGGGAATACCGACTCGGGAGCCGCCTATCTTTTTCACCTCGTCACGGGGGAGTTGCTTGAAAAGTTCTATCAGGAGACCGGGAGTCTCGGGATTGAACTGGGAACGAGCGTTGCTCTCTGCGGTCACCTCGCTTTGGCTGGCGCGCCGAAAGTCAGTGAGGATGCCGTTCAGGATGGTGGTGCCTTCCTCTACGATACCCAAAGTGGTTCATTGATCGGTGAATTCAACTCCCCGACCGGTAGTGACGATCTGGCTTTCGGCACTTCGGTGTCCATGAGTGCCGGCTACGCCTTGATTGGTGCCCCCGGCGATGACGAAGGCGGAGTCAATGCCGGGGCGGCGTGGCACTTCAGCCTGATCGATGGTTCCTACGAAAAAATCCTCGCTCCGGATCCGGGTGACAACGATGAGTTTGGCTCCGCGGTCAGCCTCAGCGGTGCGCTTGCTTTGGTGGGGTCTGGATCTGTGGACAACACTGGAGTCAACGACGGCCTGGCGGTGATCTACCAGACCGGCCCCATCGGAATCACGGTTGTCACGGCACTCGCAGTGGCTGATGGGGATGATAATGATAATTTTGGCAGTGCGGTGGCGCTCAGCGGACAGCGGGCGGTGGTCGGGGCGAGTGGTGACGACGACCTCGCTCTAGATGCAGGTGCTGCCTACTTTTACCGGGAGATCGTCGGGGCGATCCCCGGGAATAGCCTGACTCAGAAAGGGAGCTTCGCTCCCGGAGCGCCGGAGGCAGAGTTTCGGGGATTCGTTCAGCCGGTGGTGACTGATGACACCTTCGCCTTTTCCGCCGTCCTCTCTGGCCCCGGATCGAACCGCAACCGTGACAGTGGTTTGTGGATGAATCCTTCGGGGCCTCTTGAGCTGGGAATGAAAAGCCGCCAACCGCTGGATGCTTTTGGCATGGATTTCACCGGTCTCACCAGCGGGCGCATCACGGTGAAGGGGGCGGGCAGCCTATATGGGGGAGAAGTGGTCTATGAGGCGGCTCTCAGCGGAGCCGGCGTGAGCACTCGGAATCGTCTCGCGCTTTTCGCGGCCCTGAGTGATTCTCCCGTAGCCAATCAAATGTTGCTTCGCACCGGCAGGCCGATTCCCGAACTTGGCGACGC
>JAGROX010000122.1:3313-17711 GCA_020440025.1 Verrucomicrobiia bacterium | reverse complement strand
GGAACCGGAGACGCCACCAGCCTGACTGACAGCGGAGTCCTTGGCATCGACGTGGGAACCAATACGCTGGTGAAGGTGGGGCTCCGTGAAGGAAATAGCAACGCGTCCGGCGAGTGGCGGCAGTTTCTCGGTCGGGTTTCCACGGCAGAAGGTGAATTTGTGACCGGTGCCTCTTTTGTGCCGACGGGTGAATCCAAACCTGTTATCGGACTGGCGGCGAGCGAGGATCAAAGTCCCTTTGTGAGCGTGGGCGATGCCGAATACGGAGGCAGTGGAGCTACTTTCCGATCGTTTCTTGGCGAGGGAGTCTGGGACTCCAATGAACGCATTTTCAGGGCCTCGCTGAAAGGCACTGGTGTGGGTAGTGGCAACAACGAGGGGCTGTATTTTTTCCACAAGTTGGGAACTCCATCACAGATGCTCCGTGAAGGGCAGGAGATTGATCCAGTCAACCTCCCCGGCGTCGTCATCAGCCGCATTTTGAAATGGTGGTCCACCAATTACCTCTACTCGCTGGTGAAACTCAGGGGACCGGGAGTCAACACTTCCAACGACTGCGCGCTGATCGTTTGCACCGACGGAGGACCACCCTTTGAGAGTTTCGAGGTATTGCTACGGGAAGGAGATGGCGTCGGTGAGTGTGACGGCGCCCGCCTTCGGGTGATCCAACGGGTAGAGATCGACAGTGAGGGCAACTACGCTGTGGTGGCTTCACTCACGGGACCCTCAGCGATGAATCAGGCGCTATTTCTCGGTGAGACCGAAAGGGCTTATGATAGCGGGAACCATGTGCTGGCGAAGCCCTTTCTTTGGATGAGAAAAGGAACTCTCTATCAATCCGATGCGGGCAACACGACCAAGCTCCGGAGTCTCAGGATGGCACCGCTCAATGATCGGTTCGGAGTCGGCGGTCAGGGCAAACCGAAGGTGATGGGAAGAGGTGGTTATGTCGCGCTGGTTCTTACCTTCACAGACCGGGCCCAGGATTTGGTGATCACCAGCTTCTTCCAACGTACCCGGGTTGCCACGCAATGAGTCATCGGCAGAAATTTTTCCCTTCTCTCTTTCGAGCATGAAAAAACTTTTCCTTATAGTCATAGGGCTCTTCTCTCTGGTGATGCCGGCAATGGCCCTGAATCCGGTGGTGATCAAGCTTCACGGTCGGGCCGATACGCCCCAGGCGGACAATCAGTTCGGCGCAGCGGTCGCGCTCACTGACAAATGGATGGTCATCGGAGAGCAACTCAATGACGATCTCGGCACTGATGCTGGTGCTGCCCACGTCTACAGCGCCACGACTGGACGCTATCTCCGCAAACTCGGTGGGAAGGAAGTGATGGCCGGCGACCAGTTTGGCTCCAGTGTCGCGGTATGCGGTGATCTTGCGGTCGTGGGCGCGCCCTTTGACGATAGTGGTGCCAACAACTGCGGTGCCATCTACGTGTTCGACCTGCGCAACGGGCGGCAACTCTTGCGGGTGGAGCCGCAGTCGCCGACGAATAATCTCCGATTCGGGATCAGTGTGGCGATGAGTCACGATCGCATCCTCGTCGGCGCCCCACAGCCGAACACGGGCTCCGGGCGCGCCTACCTCATCGATTCGACTACGGGCGCCGAACTCTGGGATTTCACCGGGAATGATGTCGTGGGTGATGAGCGATTTGGATTCAGCGTGGCCATTTGCGGTGACCTCGGACTGATCGGCGCCCCGCTGGGCGACTCGGACTCGGTGACGAACTGTGGGTCGGCCTACTTGTTTGATCTCAAAGAGATGAACCAGATTGACGAGTGGCATGCCTCTGATGTCGCCGCCGGAGCAGGTTTTGGGGGCGCCGTCAGTCTCGGCAGCGGATATGCCGTGGTCGGAGCGCCCAGGGACAGCGCTGAGGGCGTTGAAGCTGGTGCGGCATACGTGTTTGAAGTTCACAGAGGCACCGAACTACACAAGTTGGTGTCGACCGAGGCCGATGATGCTTTTCAATTTGGGAATTCAGTTTCCGTCAGCGGTCACCAAGTTCTGGTCGGGGAGTATCATTCGGATTTCCCTCAGTCCCCAAATGCTTTCCTCGC
The DNA here is from genome assembly GCA_020440025.1 of Verrucomicrobiia bacterium. Classification (GTDB taxonomy): domain Bacteria; phylum Verrucomicrobiota; class Verrucomicrobiia; order Verrucomicrobiales; family DEV007; genus JAEUHH01. The sequence continues at coordinate 15,641 of JAGROX010000122.1, read as the reverse complement.
CATTGGCTCTGCCTATCTTTTCGATCTCGAATCTGGAGTCTTGCGGCGCACCTTTCTCGCGAGGGATTTTTCTGCAGGGGATGAGTTCGGCACAGCGGTGGCCCTTTGCGGTGACCAGGCGGTCATTGGAAGTCCGCTCGATGACGATTTGGCAGCCAATTCCGGCTCGGCCTATTTCTATCGAGGGATCTCGTCGACACCACCATTCGTCACGCTCTCGAAAGTGGGCGATTTTGCCCCTGATGTTCCCGACACCGAGTTTCGCTACTTTGGCCAGCCGATCATGCAGGTCGGCGGAGGGGCCTTCTTCGAGGCGGGTTTGAAGGGACCGGGATCCAATGGCAGTCGGGACAAGGGAATCTGGAAGGAGCAGTCGGGGATCGAGAACCTGACAAAGAGTCGGGAAGATCTCAGTGACCTGGGACCGAGCTGGAGCGGCGTCACCGTGAACACGGTGTTGGGACCGCTCTCGTGGCCGGGGGGAACGGCTGCGAATGTTTCTCTCAAGGGCGTCGGAGTGAACGGGACCAACAATCGAGCGATATTGAGGTTCAACTACTTGTTGCCAGTCGAAGTCGTCGCTCGAACCGGTGATGACACCATTCCGGTCATGGCGGGTGCCCAGATCAGCACCATTTTGGACGCAGTGGGTTTCGGAACCGACGGAGTGGCGATACCCTGTTTGTTGAGGAACGGCGTTGGCGGGGTGGGTGCTGGCAGCAATTCGGGGATCTACCTGACCGGCTTTTCCCAGCGTCATCTTCGTGAAGGGCAGACCTATGATGGTTCCGAATTGCGCCAGTTCTTCGGAAGGGTCGCGGGGAAGAGTGTTGGGTCCATTGCGCTTTTCGGTGCCTATCATGTTCCCTCCGGCGAGACCACATCAAGGCAGGGGGTGTTCGGCGTCTTGGCGAATCCGGTTCCGTCGCTGGATGTCCTCATGCTGTCGCAGAAAGACTCCGAACCCATCGACCCGGAGCTGACTTTTCGAAGTTTCCTTGGCGAAAACCAGGGGAGCACCTTGGAGAATGTGATTCGGGCCACCTTGGTCGGTCCCGGGGTGGCCGCTGGTAACAATGAAGGCCTCTGGCAGAACTCTAGTTCGATGACGAGTCGCCTGTTGCGAGAAGGCGATGAGGTAGATCCGGTGAATCTTCCCGGGGTGCGATACTCCAGGATTCTGAAATTCTGGACCGTAGGCTTTCGAGTCATTGCCCAAGTCACCCTTCGAGGCAGCGGCGTTCGGAGCACGAATGACACCGCGCTGATTCAACTGTCCAACATGGGTTTCAGTTGGGAAACCACGGTGCTGATGCGCGAGGGCGATGTCGTCTGTGACGGTGACTGCCCGCGTGTGAGAGCGATCCAAAGGGTGGAGGTGAATCGGGATTCGGGACTCTACGCGGTGGTGGCATCGCTAACCGGATCGCCGGCGAAAAACCAGGGTTTGTTCGTCGGATCAATTTTTCCCGGGGAAGAAGCGCTGACACGTCCTGTGCTGAAGCTCAGGAAAGGAACGCTCTTTCAGGTGAAAGGGGGGCAAACCACGCGACTAAGGAGCATCGATTTTCGGCCAATCATCGACCGGACAGGCTCCGGCGCCAATGGTGGTAGTCAGGTCATGGCCTACGATGGGGTTACTGTTTTCTGTCTCAGCTTCGACAATCGAGTGAAGGAACTCATCACTCTTGATCTGATGCCCGGCTATTGAAGTCGGCCATGAGTAGAGAGGGGTAAGTGAGTCACCAATCAGGAAGGAATCGTCGACGCATCCTTCGGCGGATTGCGGCCGATGAAGGGATGCTGTTCAAGATCGACGACTTGTCCGCTGATGGGCCCACTTTCATCGGCGAGCCAATAAATCGCGGCCATGGCAATTTCTTCAGGCTTGAGAATGCGCCCGGCGGGCGCGTAAACCTTTGGCAAATGGGACGGCCAGTCTTCGCTCAGCCCGTGCTCGCGTTTGCGCTGGGCCTCATTTTCGGTCAGGACCCAGCCGGGATTGATCTGGTTCACCCGGATGCCGTTCTCGCGCATCAGGGTGTCGCCGAGATTGCGGGTCATCGTCATGAGGGCGCCCTTGGAGACACTGTAGGGAAGGAGATTCGGTTCGCCGCTCCAGGCGTTGACACTGCCAATGTTGAGGACCGCTCCTCGTTTCTCGGCGAGATGAGGAAGCGCTGCCTGGATCAGAAGGAACGGAGCGAGGGTATTGACCGCGAGAATCTTGGTGAAAAACGCTTCGTCGGTGGTGTGGATATTTCCCGAGGCGACCATCGCCGCGTTGTTCACCACCGCGTCCAGTTTGCCAAAGGTTTCCACGGCGAGGGCCACGAGTCGATCAGGGCAACCCGGTGCCGTGAGATCTTCGATGTGAAGAACGGCGTTCTCCGATCCGATTTCCGCGACGACGGTTTCGCCGAGTTCTGGTTCGAGTCCGTGAATGATGACTCGGGCGCCTTCGGTGACGCACTGCCTGGCGATGGCTTTGCCGATGCCGGTGCAACTGCCGGTGACGAGAATGACTTTGTTTTCGAGGCGCATGACGAGGGTTTTAGTCGGGTTTCAAAACGGATTTCACCACTTCGCCGCGATGCATTTTTTCAAAGGCCTCGTGCCACTCCGCGATCGGCCAGACGCCGCCGATGATGGGTTTCACATCGAGCTGACCGCTGGAGAGCAGGGCGATGACGCGCTCCCAGATGGGCCAGTTGTGACTGAAGCTGCCCTGGAGGGTGATGTTTTTCTGGACCAGTGGATCCAGGTTGAAGTTGAGCGGCTGAGGACCCCAGCCGACTTTGCTGATCCAGCCGGCAGGCCGGACGATGTCGAGGGCGATCTTGAGCGTGATGCTCGCGCCGGCCGCGTCGATGACTCCATCGCAACCGAGACCGTCGCGTTGCTGCGCCCAGGGTTTGGCATCGCCGATGATGACTTCGCAGCCGTATTGCTTGGCGATTTCCAGCCGATGGGCATCCTGTTCCAAGCCAACAATGGCGACTTCGGCGCCGCAGAGCCGGGCCATGGCCGCGCAGAGAATGCCGATCGTTCCCGGCCCAAGAACGACCACGCGATCACCGGGTTCGATGCGGGCATTTCGGACCACCGCGCTGTAGGCGACGCAGCAGGGTTCGGTGAGGCAGGCCTGCTCGAAGGGCAGGGTGTCGGGCACATGATGGAGAATGCGAGAGGGGACGCGGACGAATTTCGTCATCGCTCCGTTCACGCCGTAGCCAAAGCCTTTCCGCGTGGGATCGAGATTGTAGAGGCCGCGTTTCGTCATCGGGTTGTTCTCACTGATGATGGCAGCCGTTTCGGAGACGACGCGGTCGCCTTCCTTCCATCCTGAGACTTCGCTGCCAAGCTCGACGATGTGACCACCGAACTCGTGACCGAGGACGACAGGGTAGTTGACCGGCCAGGAATGATCGGCGGTCCATTGGTGGAGGTCGCTCCCGCAGACGCCGACATTGGCGACTTCGAGGAGGACATCGGTGGATCCGATTTCAGGTTTGTCGATCTCGCGGATCTCGACAGAACCTCTTTCGGGAGCGTAGTTGACGACGGCGGCGGATTTCATGGTGGGGTGAGTTTAAAAGTCGGAAACATCCTGAGCGTGGATGGCGTCGCAGATCATTCGGAGCGAAGCCTCGAGATCTCCGTCGGCGGTTTTGAAGGCATCGGCATCGATGGTGAGAGGGGCACCCAGCACGACCAGGGGCGCGCCGTATTGGGGACACTGAATGGCCTGCTCCAGCCTGAGTCCGCCGACGGCTTGGACGGGAATCTTGACGGCATTGACCACCTCGCGGAGTTGGTCGAGCGGACTTGGCATGCGATTCCCGGCAGCGGCGATGCCGCGCCGCTCGTCGTAGCCGATGTGGTGGATCACGTAGTCGCAGCCGAGATCTTCGAGAAATCTGGCACCATCCACCATGTCGGGGCATACCATGTTGTCGCCCATCACTTTGCATCCAAAATTGGCTCCGGCCTGGACGACGCACTTGATCGTTTCCTCATGGGCTCGAGCCATGACGACGACATGAGTGGCACCGGCCTTGGCCATCATCTCGGCTTCGAGATAGCCTCCATCCATTGTCTTGAGATCAGCAACCACCGGCACGTTGGGAAACGCCTCGCGGAGGGCGCGGACTCCGTGCAGACCCTCGGCCAGAATCAGCGGGGTGCCGGCTTCCAGCCAATCGACTCCGGCGCGCATCGCGAGCGCGGCGGTTTCGAGGGCTTCGTCGATGTTGGTGAGGTCGAGTGAGATTTGGACAATGGGTTTCATGAGGGTCGTTGCAAACCATGACAGAAGGGGCGAATCTCGTCGCGACAAAAACCATGCGAAATGCGACATCATTGCGGCCTCGCCAAAGGGCGGAGCGTTCGCCGAGCGAGATTCAGCGCTGGCGGGAGACGCGGGATGCGTGGATGACATCGATCGATCCCAACCTCCATTTTCATCGGATCTTCGACCACATTCCCGGGCTGCACTTCTTTGCCAAAAACCGGGAGGGGCATCTGATGGTTGCCAGTCAGGGGCTGCGGGCGCGCTACTCGATGCGCGACGAATCGGAGATTCTGGGAATGACAGATTTCGATCTGAATCCTGATCCGATGGCTCAGGCCTATGTCGACGATGATCGGCAACTTCTCGGTGGCGAGGCGGAGCACATCGAGCGTCTCGAACTCTGGTGGGATGGCATGGGAATGCCAGACTGGTTCATGGTGACAAAACTCCCTCTACGCGATCATGACGGAGTCATCCAAGGGGTAATGGGAGTGCTGCGTCGACCGGATGATTCGGATCGGGAATTGCCGGTTTTCCAGACGGTGGCAAAAGCCGTCGAGATCATGCGTCGAGACTATCCCCGGGAAGTTTCGATCGCTGAGATTTCCAAAAAATGCGGTCAATCGGTACGTCAACTGCAACGCCGGTTTCGCATCGCGTTCGGCATCACCCCGCAGGAGTTTCTAATCAAGACACGGGTTCTCGCCGCCCAACGATTGCTGGAAGAGACCAACCTCACCGTAACCGAGATCGCCCAACAATGCGGCTTTGTCGATGCGAGCAGCTTTTCTCAACATTTCCGCAAACGCATCGGGTTCTCACCGGCTGCGTATCGACGGGAACGGCTGGGGCGGTCTTCCTGAGGATTTAGCCTTTCGTCACCGCTTCATCCAGATTCAGGATCGCCCGGGCGACCATGGTCCAAGCGGCGAGTTCGGGGGTGGCGTCTTTATTGAAGCCGACCTTGGCGGGAGCCAGTTCGCCGGCCTTCAGGCGGGTGAGTTGGGACTCGTAGTAGCCGATGAGATCGGTGAGTTCGCTTTGGTCGGGCTCGCGGGTGAGGACACGACGGAAGAGGGCGGCGGCGACAGTCTCGGAGTTAACAGGGTTGGGTCCGAGACCTGACAGGGTTGAGTCGGCGAGGGCGGCGGCGGCTTCGGTGAACATCTCGTCGTTCATCAGGGTGAGCGCCTGGAGTGGGGTGTTGCTGCGCTCGCGTTGGGCGATGCAGTTCTCGCCCGTGGGACCGTCGAAGGTCAGGTAGGCGGCGAAAGGAGCGGTGCGTTTGGAAAAAGTGTAGAGACTGCGGCGATAGCGATCCTCGCCGGTCGACACGTTCCATTTGGTGCCTCCGTAGGCGGCGGCCGCGACACTGGCGGGTTGGGGAGGGAAGACGCTGGGGCCGCCCAGTTTTTCGGAAAGCAATCCGCTGGCGGCGAGGGCTGAGTCGCGAATGATTTCGCCGTCGAGTCGGAAACGGGGGCCGCGGGCGAGGAGTCGATTGTTGGGATCGCGAGTGACCAACTCCGGAGTGACGCGGGCGTCCTGTCGATAGGTGGCACTGGTGACGATGAGGCGATGAAGTTGTTTCATGGACCAGCCGCGTTCCACAAATTCGACGGCGAGCCAATCGAGGAGTTCAGGATGGGTGGGGAGGGTGGATTGAAGCCCGAAGTCACCGGCGGTGTCGACAAGACCATGGCCGAAAAAGGCGCGCCAGGCTCGGTTCACCGTGACTCGGGCGACGAGTGGATTCCGCTCGGCATCGACCAGCCACTTGGCAAAACTGAGGCGATTGGCGGGAGCGCCATCGGGCAGGGGAGGGAAGACGGCGGGCACGGCGGGCTCGACCAGCTCTTCCGCCTTGAGGTATTCCCCGCGATGATGGCGGTGAGTCGGACGCTGATGACCCGCTGGCCATTCGCGCATGGCGAGGGTCGTGGGTGGCTCGGGCAGCTTGTTTTCGAGAGCTTCCAAAGGCTTGCGGGTCTCGGCCATTTCGGGAGCGCTGCGGACATAGGCAAGTTGGAGGTCATGCTCGGAGGCGGACAGGGGATCGACCGGAGGCAAAGCACGGGCCGCGACGGGGTGATTGGCAGTGGCGACGGCAAGACGGAATTTTCCGAGGGCGGCGACGTAGTGGCGTTCGAAGAGAAGCTCGACCTTTAGTTCGCCCGCCGAGGCCAGTGGTTGGGCGAGGTTGAGGACGAGTTCGTGTGGTTTGCCTTCGGCGGTAGCAGTGGACCAGCCGGTGGATCCGTTCTGGTCGAACACATTCGCGGCCACGGCCTTGCCGGAGCCGACGGCGATCTTGCCGAAATCTTCGGAGCCGCTGGAAAACGTCACCGCTTTTCCGCCGACGGTCGCTTTCAACTCACTGAGAAAGAAATCTCCGCTCCGCCCCTCGTAGTAGGCCGCGCCGGGACCATTCGCGGGCAGCCGCTCATCGGGCAGGGCTTCGAGTCGGATGGCGGTGACGGGCTCTTTGATTTTTGACAGGTCGTAAGTCAGCTTGAAAACGTCGCGCTTGGTGAAGTCGCCGCTGGCAAAGATGACGCCATCGCCTTCGTGTTCGAGCCGGGGAAGATTGCTCTCCATCGCGATTGGCGAGAGGGCGGTCCACTCGGCGCTCTGTTCGCGTTGTTTTGAAAGCCAAGCCTGGTATTTGGTCGGATCAATCTTCCCCAAGAGTTCGGTCTCAACTTTGGCGATCTGCTCCTCGGCGGCGGCGCGTTTGGCATCGACCTCGGGATCGGGCACGGTGATGGCGGGCTCGTCGGCGTTGTTGAGCAGGGCCATCATCGCATAGTAATCGGTGTGGGTGATGGGATCGTATTTGTGGGTGTGGCATTGGGCGCAGCCGGTAGTCAGTCCCATCCAGATGGTCCCGGTGGTGGCGACGCGATCGACCATGGCGTAGAAGCGATACTCCAGCGGATCGATCCCGCCCTCTTCGTTGAGCATGGTGTTGCGGTGAAACCCGGTGGCGATGCGTTGGTCTAGCGTGGCGTTGGGCAGCATGTCACCGGCGATCTGTTCGATGGAAAACTGATCGAAAGGCATGTCGGCATTGAGCGCACGGATCACCCAATCGCGATACGGCCAGATACTGCGGGGCCGGTCTTTCTCGTAGCCGTTGGTGTCGGCGTAGCGGGCGAGGTCGAGCCACTGGCGAGCCCAGCGTTCGCCATATTGCTTTGACTCGAGCAGGCGATTGATCGCGGCAGCGTAGGCGTGCTCTCCATCGGTGGCATAGGCTTTGGCGAAGGCGTCGGCTTCCTCGGGAGTCGGCGGTAGTCCGATGAGATCGAGCGACAGGCGGCGAATGAGAGTGATGGGATCGGCCTCGGGAGCGGGCCCGAGATTTTCCTGATCGAGTCGACGGCGAACGAAGGAGTCGATGGGGTTTTTGATGGCCGGGTTCGCCGCCTCATCGCCAGGGAGTTTCGGGCGGATTGGTTTTTCGAACGCCCAGTGCTCCTGATACTTGGCCCCCTGGGCGATCCAGCGGCGAAAAAGATCGAGTTCTTCCGGTGACAGTTTTGGCTTGTTGGCCTTGGGGGGGGGCATGACCTCGTCTGGGTCGTCGGACATCATTCGTTCGATGATGTTGCTGGCCTCCGGATCGCCGGGTTTGATCGCGAAATAACCCCCGAGATCCCGGGTAGCGTGCTCGAAGGTGTGCAGTCCGAGGTCGGCCTCGCGGGTGTGATCGTCAAAACCGTGGCACTTGAAGCAGCGATTGCCGAGGATAGGACGGATGTCGCGGGAGAAGTCGACAGGCTCATCTCCAGAGGCGCTCGCAAGCGTCACCAGGAAAAGCAGGATAGAAAAACGAACGGGGGCCGAGGTCACGAGAGAGGATACCGCTGGGGCGACGCGGAATCGACTGGCGTTAATGCGGGGACGGAGGGCGGCGCAATGTCACTCAGCAGACGCCGATGATTTCCATTTCCGGATCGATCAGTTGATCGCCGACCCGTCGTCCCTGCAGCTTGGTAAATACGGGAGCTCCGGGAGTGACGACCATCACGGTGGAGCCCTCGTGTTCGCAGATGATCCCGCCGCCTTGGGTGACGAGGAGAAAGGCAGCTTTGCTGCGGTCGGGATATTTGACCTGAACCAGAGCTCCGAGATCGATGGGATCGGTCGCCGCAAAACCGGGGAACTTGGCCTTCGTGAACAGCTTCAGGGCCGCTGCGAGTTCTTCCGCTTTGGCCGCTTGGCCGGATGCGAGGTAGGAGGCCTCAAGGCTGCGGGTGTCGTATTTGCTCTCCGCTTTGCTGTCCTGATCGGTGGCGTATCCATGGGCTTCGCGGGCAGCGGCGACGGTGCGATCATACTGATGCTGCAGCTGAGCTTGGATTGAGGCAACCACGTTGGTTTTGACGAGGGGAGGCATGGCGATGGAAAGGGGTAAAGGAAAGGCAGGGCAAGGGATCTCTTTCGACGTGAATACGTCCATCAAAAAGCATTTTTACAATCATTCCGCGAAGATTAGCTTCATTCCCCTCGCTCAACTGGATGCCCCTCTGCAATCTTCTCTTTTTAGGACATTCCGATTCCTGCAACTGCTCCGAGAGCTGAGGGTTGAAACACGATCATGAGTCAGATCTCGGTCCCTAAATTAAACGTCCCTGCGTCCGGGCTGCCAACCACCGTGGCAGCGGGTGCCGCGTTGATTGAAAAATCGCCTCGTCGGGCGCGGCTGCCTGGCGAGTTCGAGCCTCATGAGGCCGTCACCATCGGTTGCGCGCAATTGATTCGAAACTTTCCCCAGGTGTTTATCAATCTGGTGCGGGCCATTCATCGCCACATTCGAGTGATTTGTCTCGTCAATGAGGCGGATGAAATCCTCGGTCGCGTTCTGCTGGCCGCCGGTGAGATTCCCTCTGACACGGTGGAGTTTTTGCGCCTTCCCTCGGTTTCGATGTGGGCGCGCGACTGGAGTCCACTGAGTGGATTTGACCATGAGGGAAAACGTCAGTTTCTCGGTTTCGAGTTGCGGCATCTGCGCACCAGTTCGGATACGGCGGTGCGGCCCGAATTGTCCCGCCTGTTTGGCAGCCCGGTTCTGGACGTTCCACTGACACACGAGGGTGGGAACATTTTGTCGAACGGTGAAGGGCTCTGTCTGACTTCCACCACCGTGATGCTGAAAAACGCGGGCCGGAATATTGATGCTCGCGGCATCGCGGAGATCATGTCTCAATATTTTGGCACGCAACAGTGGGCCTATTTGGATCCGCTCAGCGGCGAGCCGACCGGACATGTGGATCTTTTCTGTGCCTTTCTTGATGTGAACAAAGTGTTGGTCGGTCAATTCGATCCCAAGGTGGATTCCATCAACGCGACGATGCTGGATCGCGCTGCCAACATTCTGTTACAAGTGAAGACTTCGAAAGGGCCGATGCAGGTGCATCGCATCCCCATGCCCCCTGCCAATGATGGGAAATATCGCAGCTATACCAATCTGCTTTTCGCCAATGGGGTGGTCGTGGTGCCGCTCTTTCCTGACTTTGACGACGAGATGGATCGATACGCTCTCGGTTTGATCAAAAACCTGCTGCCAGATCGCGATGTGATCGGTCTGGATATCTCGGAACTCTCTTCTCTGGGAGGTGGCTTGCACTGTTTGACATCGAACGTGGTCCCCGCCACGGCGGAAGACTGTCAGACGCTTCCCGAGCCCAAGCCGCTGGAGGATGGCGCGCTGCCGGTCGAGTCCGCCGGGGTGATGACGGCTTGAGTCGTCATTGTCATCCATTGGCTCCCTCCGTTTTTTTGTTTCTGTATCTCGAGTTTTCTTACCGAAGATGGACGCTTTTTTTGCATCGAAGTGGGCGGAATGCCCCGTGGGAGTGGTCCGTGCCATTCGCAATCCTTGGAGTCAGGAGATCATCGACACCGTGCCCGAGTGTGGGGGCGAGACGGTGGACCTGGCGATGGAAAAGCTGTTTGCCGGGAAGGATTCGCTCGCCGTGGTCAGCAGCGAAAGAATGGGGGAGATCTTCACGGCGGCTCGGCAAGCCATGGAAGATACTCGCGAGGAATTGGCTCACCTGATCACCCGTGAGCAGGGAAAACCGATCCAGGAATCCCTCCGCGAGGTCAATGTGACCATCAATCTGTTGGAGTCATTCGGGAAGGATGCGTTTCGTCTGGGGCGGCAATTTCTCCCTCTCGCCACGGAAGCACGGGTGGCGGATCGATTCGGATACACCCGTCGGCGTCCCTATGGCATCACCGCCTTGCTGACGCCGAATACGTTCCCGTTTCTGATCCCCGCGATGCTGATGATTCCGGCGTTGGCGGCAGGAAACGCCATTGTGGTGAATCCTGCGTCCCAGACGCCATTCTCCGCATTGAAGCTGCTCCAGATCCTCCTGGAAGCCGGAATGCCGGAAGACGCCATGGCCTGCCTGACTGGTCCGGGAGAGCGCACCGGACAGGCGATTTGTCGGCATCCGTTGGTGGATCAAATCACTTGCTATGGCGGCTCGGCTACCATTCGAGCCATCCGCTCGGCTTGTGAGATGATCCCGCTCCAGTTTCATCATGGTGGCATGGGAGTCTGTGTCGTGGACAAGTCCGGTGATCTGGATCTCGCCGCAGATCAGATTGTTTCCCAAGCCTTCGAAAATTCCGGGCAGACGGCGGTTTCGACCAGTGCCATCTTTGCCGACGAAACGATCTGCGAAGCGCTTTTGGAGCGGTTGAGTTCCCGGATCGGTGGATTGAAGATGGGGAATCCTGAAGAGGAGGGGACCACCATCGGGCCGCTGACCGAGTCTTTTCGAGCGGTGCGCGCCGCGCGGTTGATCGGGGACCTGACGGCATCGGGATCCCGATGTCTCAATGGCGACGGCATCAATGATGGCAACATGATGCAACCGACCCTGATCGCCGACATCCATCCGGAAAATCCACGATTTTTCCCCAAAACCGGCAGCCGCGAGGTGTTGGCACCGATTGTGGGCGTGTGTCCGGTAAAAGGAAAACTGGAGCAGGTGGCTGGCTGGCTGGATTCCCGCTCTCAGTTGTCCGTGAGTATTTTTAGCGAAGATCTGGAGCGGGCGACCCTGCTGGCGAACTCGCTTCCGGTCTTCAATGTCCACGTGAATGGCGTCCCCACCTGGCGCGATGGGCTCATCTTTGATCCCAGCTCCAGCATTCGACTTGGTCGACGCAAATCTCGCAGCCGGGTGAACGATCTCTCCATCAGTCAGGACATCGTGTTTCATCAGGCACCGGGGGCTTGAAGATGCTGCGATTGCGGTTTTGACAGGCGTTGGATTTTCCCCGACCCATTGAAGCTATGAGTTTCCCCCGACTGATCCTACTTTCCGCCATTTTCGTTTTGGGCACCTCTGCCGTGAGGGCTGCCGAGGGTCCCCCGAATGTGGTGCTGATTCTCTCCGACGACCAAGCGTGGAACGACTACGGTTTCATGGGGCACGAGTATATCGAGACGCCTCATTTGGACAAGTTGGCGGCTCGCAGCGCGGTATTCACTCGCGGCTACGTGCCTACCGCTCTCTGTCGTCCCTCGCTGGCGACGCTGGCCACCGGGCTCTATGTGCATCAGCACCACATCAGTGGCAACGACCCCGCCATCCTCCCGGGAATGACCAAGGGAAAGGGCAAGGAACCAGACGAATACACGGCCCTCCGCGAAAAACTGATCTCGCACATCGATGAGCATCCGACCGTGATGCAGTTGCTCGGAAAACAGGGCTACCTGAGCCATCAATCCGGCAAGTGGTGGGAGGGCAACTTCACTCGGGGTGGTTTCACCCACGGAATGACCCGCGGATTTCCCCAGCCCGGCGGTCGCCACGGAGACGACGGATTGAAAATCGGCCGCGAGGGCATGCAGCCCGTCTTCGACTTTGTCGACATGGCAGTCAGCGAAAAGAAACCCTTCTACCTCTGGTATGCGCCTTTCATGCCGCACACTCCGCACACCCCGCCGAAGCGTTTGTTCGACAAATACAAAGCCAAGGGAATCGAGTCTGATTTCGTCGCCAACTA
>JAGROX010000122.1:1853-3109 GCA_020440025.1 Verrucomicrobiia bacterium | reverse complement strand
GAGTCATCAAGCCCGGCGATCGTGGCGATCAGCTCTGCTCCAGTGTCGACATCGTCCCGACCATGCTCGCCGCCGGAGGGGCCGAGATTCCCAGTGAAATGCCGGGCATCAACTTGCTCCCCATTCTGAAGTCCGGTGAACCGACGCCCAGAGACATCGTCTTTGGCGAAGGCTGCGCTCACGACGTCGCCGATGTCGATGATCCCGAGGCGTCGCTCCTCTATCGTTGGGCAGTGGAAGGAAAATGGAAACTCCTCCTCACCTACGATGGCAAAGTCGGACGCTATGCCAGCAGCCACCCGCGCGAGGAAAAACGTCCCCAGCTTTATGATCTCTCCGCCGACCCTGCCGAAGACCACAACGTGGCCAAGGATCATCCCGAAGTCGTGGCCAGTCTGGTGAAGAAGATCAACGACTGGTATCCCGTGACCAAGCGCAAGGTCATCACCGAGTGGACGGACTGAGGCCTAACACTGCTTTGCCGTAGCATGGAATTCCTATTCCGTGCCCGTCCTCGTGGACTTCCAGTCCGCGAGTCCCGCTGCTGCGGCGTCGCGAGTCTTGAGTCGCGAGCTACAAGCCCACGAGGACAGGCACGGGTTGGAAAACCCATGCTACGAACTCAAGACTCCGCCACTCATCTGCCCGACCCAGCCATCTCGGAATCCCAGGCTAGCCCGAGATTCCGAGATACAGGGGGGACCGGAGGGATCCAAATTAACCGAGGCGGGTTTTGTAGTCCTGATAGCCGAACTCGCGGATCAGTTCCACTTCGCCGTCATCCTGAAAGATGCTCAGGCTGGGGAGGGGGATGCCGTTGAACATGGTGTTTTTCACCACGGTGTAGTGGGCCATGTCGCGGAACACGAGCTGATCACCGATCTTCAGCGGCTCGTCAAAGCTGTAGTCGCCGATGACATCGCCGGAGAGACAGGTGGGACCGCCGAGACGATAGGTGTGGGCTTTCTTGCCGGGATCGGCACCGCCTTCGATGCGGGGACGATAGGGCATTTCCAACACGTCGGGCATGTGGGCGGTGGCGGACACGTCGAGCACCGCGACCTGCATGCCGTTTTCCACGATGTCGATGACGCTGCCAATGAGGACCGCGCCGGCGCTGGCAATGGCTTCACCGGGCTCGAGGTAGATCTGGAGGTGCGGGTAGCGGGCCTGGGTTTCCTTGATGATGCGGACCAGACGATCCACGTCGTAACCGGGAGAGGTGATGAGGTGACCACCGCCCATGTTGAGCCATT
>JAGROX010000122.1:725-1798 GCA_020440025.1 Verrucomicrobiia bacterium | reverse complement strand
AGGGCGTCCGATCCCTGCTCGCAGAGCGTGTGGAAATGGAACCCTTCGATGCCGTCGAGATCGGCGCCTTCCAGCAGTTCGGCGAGGACTCCAAAACGGGAACCGGGCGCACAGGGATTGTAGATCTCGGCGACGGCTTCGGCATACTCCGGGTTGATGCGGAGACCGGGAGAGACGGTGCGATCGCTGGTCAGGACTTCGGTCTTGTAGCGTTCCCACTGGCTCAGGGAGTTGAAAATCAGGTGATCGGCGATCTGCACCAGTTCCGTGATGTCTTCCGGCTTGTAGGCCGGGGAGAATACGTGGACTTCGCCGCCGAATTCCTCCGCACCGAGGCGAGCCTCGTAGACCCCGCTCGCAGCGGTGCCGGAGAGGTAGTTGCGGAGCGTCGGATACAGGTTGAAACAGGCGAAAGCCTTCTGCGCGAGGAGGATCTTCGCGCCGGTGCGCTGTTGCACATCGTTGAGGATGCGTCCGTTGCGGTGAAACGCCCCGTGATCGTGGACGTAGCTGGGAGTGGACAGGCCACTCTTTTTGAAGGCTTTCGCCACCGGCAGAATTTCGCGGGCGGGCTGATCTTTGGCCGAGGTGGCGATGGAAAACGAGGAACCGGGTTGGTCGAGAGTGATGCTGATGCTCATTGTCGTAAAGTGGAGAAAAGGGTGTGTGGAATCTGAAGTTAGTTGGTTTTCGGGTCGCAGGAACGACCCTGCTCGCTTGGTCAGGCGAAAAATCCGCCGTCACGAGGTGCGCGACGACAGGGTGATAGACAGACCAGGTTTGTTCGGAGAGAACAAACAATCCGCAGAGCCGCTGAGAAATCCGTGATCGAGATGACGATTCAGGTTCCGAGGAACCGATCGACTGACCCGACAATGGGTTCGGATGCCAGTGGATGGCGGGCGAGATCCGGCGCAGGACAACCGCTAAAGCGGCAGCCGCGCCTACGGTTCCAATAAACGATCCGTTTCAAGGACGTGCCAGGGGAGCCCCCAGGCATTCAGGTCGTCCATGAAAGGATCGGGGTCTAACTGCTCAAGATTCCAAACGCCCGGAATGAGCCACTTTCCGGA
>JAGROX010000122.1:0-568 GCA_020440025.1 Verrucomicrobiia bacterium | reverse complement strand
GTCTTGCCCTTCGTCAACGGTCCCAAACTCGCGGGATCTGGTAATAGTTTTTTGAGGAATTGCAAAGGGATAATTTCCTGTCCCTCAAATTCCACCGGGTCGATCGAGGTGAGCCCGACGTTCTCCAGCACCTTCAGGTGATTGATGTAGTTCTGGGAAAAGGTCATCCAGAAGCGAATCCGCTCCAGCCCCGGCAGATTCTTGGCCAAGCTTTCGAGCTCCTCATGGAAAAGCAGGTAGATGCGGCGGGTGCCTACCTGAGGATCGGGAAAGTCGTAGTCCATGCTCACGGCGAGTGGCTCGGTCTCTTTCCACTCGCCCTTTTCCCAGTAGCGACCGTTCTGGGTGATCTCACGGAGGTTGATCTCCGGATTGAAATTGGTGGCGAAAGGCAGGCCGTGATCACCGGCGTTGGCGTCGATGATGTCGACGGTCTTGATCTCGTCAAACCAATGTTTCAGCGCGTAGGCACAGAAGACATTCGTCACTCCCGGATCGAATCCCGAACCGAGAATCGCGGTCAGGCCCGCTTCCTTGAATCGATCCTGATAGGCCCACTGCCAGCTGT
>JAGROX010000474.1 GCA_020440025.1 Verrucomicrobiia bacterium | reverse complement strand
CAACTTGCGCCGGATCGCTCAATTCTTTTCTGATAAAGGCGGTTCCCTCCGTTTGTTCGTCGATATCGACTGCGGAATGGGGCGCACTGGAATCGTTCCGGGCCCTGAGGCGCTGGCCTTGTGTCAGCAGGTGCTGGACAGCGAGGGGGTGACCTTTGCGGGGCTTCACATCTACGATGGTCACATTCATGACGCTGCGGTCGAAGCTCGTGGAGAGAACTTCAATATCGCTCAACATGTGGTCGAACCCTTTCTCGGCGAACTGGCGGCGGCAGGAATCGATGTCCCATTGATCGTCGGAGGGGGTTCACCGACCTTTCCCTGGCACGCCAAGCTGGCGGCAAAAGTGGGACATCGCTATGAGTGCAGCCCGGGTACGACGCTGTTGTGGGATGCGGGATACGGCACCAATCATCCCGATTTGAAATTTCAGGTGGCGGCGGCATTGCTGACGCGAGTGTTGAGCAAGCCAGGCAAGGGTCGCCTCTGTCTTGA
The DNA here is from genome assembly GCA_020440025.1 of Verrucomicrobiia bacterium. Taxonomy (GTDB): domain Bacteria; phylum Verrucomicrobiota; class Verrucomicrobiia; order Verrucomicrobiales; family DEV007; genus JAEUHH01. Next base: position 3,513 of record JAGROX010000474.1, on the reverse strand, counting down.
ACTGGGCCACAAGGCGGTGGCCGGAGAGAATCCCATCGCGAACCGAGTCAGATTTCCGGACATCCCGGATGCAGTGCCAGTAGGGCAGAGCGAGGAGCATCTCGTGATTGAGACTTCCCAAGCGGATTCGATGAAAGTGGGTGACGTGGTCTATGGCATTCCCTGGCACGTCTGTCCGACGGTGGCCCTGCATCAGGAAGGGATCGTCATTCGCGATGGTCGTGCGACCGGCGAGCGATGGAAAGTGCGGGCTCGCGATCGCAGGATCACTCTTTGAAAAAAGTCGCGTCAAGCGAGCCACTGCACCCGCCAGGAATCGAACCTGGACCTTCGGCTTCGGAGGCCGACGTAATATCCGTTTTACTACGGGTGCGCTTGGTGGCGGGGACCCATCGGAGATGGATCGAAGCGGGCGGTAAACTGTTCCTTTACACCCTTCGGCGCAAGCAATATCGTCCCTCACTGGCCCGGGAAAGAGGGAATTTGCCTGCACGAATGTGCTCGCCCGGATGTCCTGAAATAACTCAACGCTGTTTGCCTTCTGAAAATCGTCATTAAAATCGGAACCGGAGTTCTGACTCGCGGCGAGGGAGTGACCCTGCACCACGCGATGATTGCCCGGCTGACTCAGGCGATCGCAGATCTCAATGTGGCCGGGCATCGCACCATCGTGGTTTCCAGTGGGGCCGTCGGGGCGGGTCTGATGACCTTTGGATTGGAAGAGCGGCCGACAGACATCGGGATGCTTCAAGCCTGTGCGGCGGCGGGGCAGGCGAGGTTGATGCATATCTATGAGAGCCATTTCAGCCACTTTGGGCTCAAGGTTGCGCAACTGTTGCTCACTCATGACGACCTGACGGACGAGAAGCGCCGAGCCAATGTGAGGACCACGATGGATCGATTGTTGGATTTCTCGGGCGTGATTCCCATCGTCAACGAAAACGATTCGGTCGCCGTTTTTGAACTCAAAGTGGGAGACAATGATCTCCTGTCCGCCGATGTGGCGACTCTGGCGCAGGCCGATTTACTCATTCTACTGACCAGTGTGCCTGGTTTGAGGAGACCGGGAGTAGAGGATCCCAATGACATTGTCACCACCGTGGAGGACGTGGAGTCGGTGATGCATTTTGCAGGTGAAGACAAGGGCCGACTCTCGGTTGGGGGCATGCGGACCAAGTTGACGGCCGTCAAAAAAGCGGTCGATGCCGGCATTCCAACCATTATCGCTGCCGGCCATGATCCCGAGCAATTGGTAGAGTTGGTTGCGGGAGCGGGCAGGGGCACTAGATTTCTCCCCCGAAGTTAAATCCCGACCTGAGCCCGTAGCATGGTTGGGGTGCATCAAGTTCTCCTGACATTTCTTCCACTGCTGATCGTCTCAACCGGCAGCTCACATCATCTTAGTCTCAATTTTTATTGTCGATCATGACCTCAGAGGAGATCAAAACCGAAGTTCTTACCATGGGAGCGCAGGCCCGCAATGCTGCCTATGAATTGGCGAAGCTCACGTCCGAGCAGAAGAGCGCCATTCTCTTGGCAATGGCTGACGGGTTGGTAGGGAGCGAGGCGGAGATTCTCGCGGCCAACGCGCTCGATATCGCGGAAGCGGAAAAGAATGGTCTCACGGCGGCAATGATTGATCGTCTGTTGCTGACTTCTGAGCGGATCGCGGGAATTGCGCAGGGGATCCGGGAAGTCGCCGCATTGCACGATCCCGTGGGAGAGGTGATCAAGGAGTGGAGCAGGCCGAACGGCATTCACATCGAGAAACGGCGCACGCCCATTGGTGTGATCGGGATCATATTCGAAAGTCGCCCCAACGTGACTGCCGATGCGGCCGTACTTTGTTTCAAGACGGGCAATGCCACGATTCTTCGCGGCGGAAAAGAGGCGATCCATTCAAATCGTGCCATTGCCCAAGCGCTGCAGGAGGGGGGCGCTGGCGCAGGCCTGCCGGATCACAGCGTTCAATTGATTCCTTTCACGGAGCGCGAGAGCGTGCAGCACATGGCGGAAATGGATCAGTATCTCGATCTCATCATCCCGCGCGGCGGTGCCGGGCTCATCGAGACTGTCGTATCGCTGGCTCGCATGCCGGTGATCAAACATTACGACGGGATTTGTCATACCTACGTCGATCGTGAAGCCGATTTTGACATGGCGGAGTCGATCGCGATCAACGCCAAGACCCACAAGCCGAGTGTTTGTAACACCATGGAGACGCTCTTGATCGACCGGTCAGTGGCGGCGGAGTTTGCGCCCAAGGTGGCGACCGCGATGTTGGAGAAGGGCGTTGAGTTGCGCGGTGATGAAGCCTTTGTGGAACTGGTCGGTGCCGATCGGGTGAAACCAGCCACGGAAGCAGATTGGACCACGGAGTATCTCGATCTGATCCTATCGGTCAAAGTGGTCGATGGGCTCGACGGAGCCATCAATCACATCAATCACTATGGTTCCCACCATAGCGATTGCATTGTCACGGGCGATCCCGCGGCCGCGGAGCGTTTTCTCAACGAGATCGATTCAGCAACGGTATTCTGGAATGCGTCGACCCGTTTCAGTGACGGAGGCGAATTCGGATTCGGAGCAGAGATCGGAATCAGCACCGATAAATTACATGCTCGCGGCCCCATGGGGCTCGAAGAGCTGACCAGCTACAAGTATCGGATTACCGGTGCAGGTCAGGTGCGCGGCTGATGTCCGCCTATGCGATCAGCTCGCCACCGGTCTTTCGCCAAGCGTGGCGCGCAGGTCGTTCGCAAGATCACGGGCCAGCTCGTCCGACACCGGTTCGGTAAGGCGAAAGCTGGCGCATACTCCACCCGCGGCGCTGTCGGCAGCCACGACACAAAGCCAATCGCCAGTTCCCAGAGCGATTTGGGTGGTGCCGTCGCGTGATGAATTGAATTCCGTCGCCATCAATCCAAACAGATTGGACATGCGGAGTGCCGAGTGCGCGGGCGCAGGGGCCGCATTTTGGGCGAGCAGGGGATAGCTCTGGAAGTCGGTGATCGCGATGGATCCGGCATTGGTCGATGCGCCTGCCCTGTCTGCGAAGCCCTGAAGGCGCGCCCGTAGCGAGGTGGGAGCACCGTTTTCTGCCACTGGCGGCGACGCTGGTTCTTTGGTCGCCTCGAAAGGAGCTTCCTCGATCACCGATGCTGGCGGTTCCTCTTCTTGGTCCTGTGAAAGGGACTCGGATGGTGCTTTGTCGGAGAATTCTGTGCTCTCGAGTTCGGGCTCTGCAGGAGGAGTGGTCAACGCGGCGTCTTCTGCCCCTGGAGGCGTTGCTTCCGTTGCGGAATCGGCCAAGTGGGGTGAAAACAGAGATTGGGGAGACCAAGCAAATGGGTCGGCCCCGTCGAGAGAAGGCGAAGGAGTTTCTTCGGTAGCGGAGGCCTCGGCTTCGGGGGGGCTTTCGCGTTCCCAATGATCGGGAGTCGGCTCACTTGGCTCCTCCTCGGGAAGGGGGGCTTCCGATTCGTTGCCGATGGTTTCAACCTGAGATGCCGC
>JAGROX010000121.1:20129-35744 GCA_020440025.1 Verrucomicrobiia bacterium | reverse complement strand
CGCCCAAACCTATCTTTGGGGTTATCCTCTTCGTCTGGCATGTCGAATTCAAAGTTATTCTCTCGGATATACTTCAAAAATTGATTCATCTCTTCAATCGCATCACGATAAGAAGTCGCGTTCATATGCCACAAAACAATCTCTTCAAACTCATTACATGCCACTTGAACGCCCATGTGACCCATCTGGTAGAGATAAAGAGGCTGTCCATCTCCTTGGATTTCGGGAAACAGGTCAGTAAGTTCACTTCTGTTCTTGTAGATGAGACTTCGCAAGTCGTGTTCTTCCCAAAGGTGAATTTGGAAACCATAGTCATCCCTAACCGAGCTTAGCCAATCTTTCAAATTCGCAGAAAGCGACTTAGTGGTGATCAGGAGAAAGGCATCAGGTTGGTGTTCTTTGGCTGATGCAAAGAGTTCTAGCAACTCATTCTTCGATATGCTCTTTCGGGTATAACGCTTGCACTGAATCACCCACCGCTCATGTCGCTCAACTCCGGGGAGAGGAGTGCTCGAAAGTGTGCCAACTAAATCCCGCCCTTTGTCAGATCCCTCTGAGCCAAACCATTGGAGATTTTTGAAACCACTCTTCTCAAGAAGCACATGACACAACCTCTCAAAGTCTTCGGGAGTCAGGCGCTTCCAATCAGTGGTCATATTCTAAGGATAACAATACGCTTACCCGCGATTCTGCCCACTCATTACCTTTATGGCGAGCGATTTTGCAGGATTTCCGACGGAAAGCTTGCATTTTTGCTTGCGAAACGCCGCTGTGGCACAAAAACCGACAGCGAAACGGATGAACGGTGGCTGTGGGGATGGGGAAAAAGGGTGGTCTGTCGGGAAGTGCCCAGGCGATGCTTCGGGCGGATTTTTGCCTCCTGACCGCTGGAAATACCCCGATTCAACCCTGTTAGGTCGCGGACCATACCCTCTTTAGTGGGGCGAAAATGGCCGTCGGGGGCGCCTGGAGGGGCGAAATCGTCACAAAGGGCATTTCCGGGACGGAAACGGGCATTGTGAACCCCATGATGGGCATTTCCGGGACGGAAACAGGCTTTGCGAACTTCACAAAGGGCATTTCCGGGGCGGAAACGGGCTTTGCGAACCTCACGAAGGGCAATTCCGGGGCGGAAACGGGCTTTGCGAACCTCACGAAGGGCAATTCCGGGACGGAAACGGGCATTGTGAACCTCACGAAGGGCATTTCCGGGACGGAAACGGGCATTGCGAACCTCACAAAGGGCATTTCCGGGACGGAAACGGGCATTGTGAACCCCATGATGGGCATTTCCGGGACGGAAACGGGCTTTGCGAACCTCAAGATGGGCATTTCCGGCACGTCCGGAAGGGGGCATTCAAGGAAATACCCCAGTGCCATCTGCGGGCAGTCGGGACGCCTGCCCCTACCGGGGACGTTCCGGAGGATGCCTATTCCCTCAGGAACAGGGGGATGGAGGCGACGGGGCAGTCGTCCACCACCAATTGCAGCATGTATTCGGCGGGCCCGAAGGCGGTCTTGCCAAACACTGGCCAGATGTGCTGGGAGACGTCTCGGCGCTCTTCCAGCGCCAGTTTGGTCGGGTGAGTCTCGGTGCGATCGACCTCCTGCCCGTCCGCGTCGAACCACCGCACTTCCACTTCGTGGTGGCCGCCCTCCTCCGCCGAGAACCTCAACTGGGCCACGATGGCAAAGCTTCTCATCTCTTGTGGATACCGCCGATGCCTGAGGCTGTCGAACGTGCCCAAGAGGTTCAATTTCCCCCGATCGAGGGTGGCGGCGTCGCAGAGGGTGAAGATTTCGATCTGCATGGGATGTGATAGTGCCTTAATTCCGGTAGGCCTGCCAATCTCCTTCTTCAAGCCCCTATCCGAAAAATCTGGCGAAGTGCAAAGGGAAACTATCTGATGCGATACGGCCATCTGCGGTCAGTCGGGACGCCTGACCCTACCGGCATGGTTGATCCATCGGTCTGACAACGTATGATCTCTGCCCTTCCTCTTTGTTTCTCTGACCCAAGCAACCATGACCCGCTATCTGCAGGAGCGAACGCTTTTCGGACCGCTCATTGCGGCGGCACCGACGTCTGAGCTCGGGCTGGTGGTGGTGATTCCGGCTCGGGATGAGGAAGGATCGCTGCTCCAGGCGCTGGGTTCGCTGGTGGACTGCGAATTGCCTGCGGACTGCTCGGTGGAAGTGATCGTGGTCGTCAACACCAGCGAGGCGGATTCGCCGGACGACGTGGCGCGCAATGTCCGCAGCGCCGAGATCGCCCGCGAGTGGGCAGTCGCGCATTCGTCGGAGCGGCTTCACTTTCACGTTCTGGAAGCTCACAACCTGCCCCGGAAACACGCGGGGGTCGGGCTCGCGAGAAAGATCGGGATGGACGAGGCCTGCCGTCGCCTCGAATCGGTGGGCCATCCGCGCGGCGTGATCGGCTGCTATGATGCGGACAGCGCCTGCGATCCGAATTACCTCGTGGAACTGGAAGCCCTCTTTCGGCGCGATGAGAAATGCCAGGCTTGCAGCATCTACTTTGAGCATCCGCTGGAGGGCGATGAGTTTTCTCCTGAGATTTACGACGCCATCATTCACTACGAGCTGCACCTGCGGACCTACATCAACGCGCAGAAGTGGGTGGGGTTTCCCTTCGCGACTCAGACCATCGGTTCCTCCATGGCGGTGCGGTGCGATGCCTATCAGGCGCAGAACGGAATGAACAAGCGGCAGGCGGGCGAGGACTTTTACTTTCTCCACAAATACACGCCGCTGGGTCAGGTCGCGGAACTGACAAGCACCCGGGTGATCCCCTCCCCGCGCGAATCGCATCGGGTTCCCTTCGGCACCGGCAAAGCCGTCGGCGAGTTGTTGGAATCGGGCGAGCGCTGCCTGACCTATTCGCCCGAGAGCTTTCTCGATCTGCGGAGTTTCTTTGAAGGTCTCGATGATTGGTGGGAGAACGCGGACGCCGGTACGACCGAGCTGCCCGAATCGGTCCGCACCTTTCTCGATGCCCAGTCCTTTGCCGAGCGGATCGCCGAGATCCGGGCCAATGCCACGAGCCTGCCGGCCTTTCGCACCCGCTTTTTCAAATGGTTCAATGCCTTCCTCGTGATGAAATTTCTTCATCATTCCCGCGATGGCTACCACCCCGACGTCGACGTCACCCAAGCGGCTCGTTGGCTACTGGAGCAACGCGGTGAGGTCGCTCCCGATTCCGCCCGCGAGCTGCTGCTGCGCTGGCGGGAGATTGATCGCGGGACGAATGGGTGAATCCGCCGACCAAACAGGGTCAGGTCCGGCACTTGACCCTGTCAAATTGCCCTCAATCCTGACACTTTTCTGACTTGCCTCGGACAGGCCTTTCCCGCACTCTGTAGCCAGTCTGTCTCCAGCCGCCCGACCGTCATGAACGATCCGTCTTCTCGTGCCCTCCCTCCCATCCTCACGGAAAAACTGGCTGAGTTCCGAAAGCGGGTTCGCGTCATCAAATTCATCGAGGGCGCGCTGGCGGCTTTGTTCGGGCTCGCGCTGTCCTGGCTGCTGGTATTTGTCCTCGATCGCTTCGGCGAAACGCCCGCCTGGTTGCGCACGACCTTGCTGATCGCCGGGGCGGCGGTGCCGGGGATCGGCTTTCCCCTGCTCTGGCATCGCTGGGTGTGGAAACAACGCCGCTTGGAAGACGTGGCGCGACTGGTGCGTCGACACTTTCCCCGACTGGGCGATCAGTTGCTCGGCATCGTGGAACTGGCCCGCGAAGACAGCGCTCTCGCTGGTCGCAGCGAACGCCTCGTGCAGGCCGCCATCGCCCAGGCCGCCGATGCGGTGAAGGACAAGGATCTCTCCTCGGCAGTGCCGAATCCGCATCATCGCCGCTGGGCCTGGTCGGCGGGCAGCCTGCTCTTGATTGCCGTGGCCGCCGGAGCCTTGGTTCCCGAGGCCGCCCGCAATGCCGCGGCCCGTTGGCTGATGCCGTGGCGCGACACGGATCGCTACACCTTTGCCCAAGTCGACGAATTGCCGAAAACGCTGGTGGTTCCCTACGCGGAACCTTTTGATCTGCCGACCGCTTTGAAATCGGAAACCCGCTGGACGCCGGAGCACGCCGACGCCCGCATTCCCGGCCAGCCGAAGATTCGGGTGGAAAACGAGGAGGGCGCCTACCCTTTCGCCTTTCCTCCGCAGAAAGCCGACACCCAGATCGCGCTATCGGTGGGAGATGATCGCGAAAAGGTGACCCTGGAACCGCGGACGCGGCCGGAGCTCACTGCCCTCAACGCCAAGGTGCGATTGCCTGACTATCTGAAATACGATCGCGACATGAGCGTTGAGGTTCGGGGCGGTACGGTTCGCCTGCTCGGCGGCGCCTCAGTTTCTTGGATCGCGGAAGCGAGTCGTGAACTGAAATCGGCCAAGGTCGACGATCAGGCCACGGTCATCGCCGGCGGCAAGCTGGTGACGGACTACCTGCCGGTGGCGGAATCGACCGAGCACACTTTCGACTGGAAGGATGTTCTCGGACTCGGGCCTCGCGAGCCGCTGGTGCTGAAAGTTCAGGCGGTCGAAGATGAGAGCCCGGCCATTTCCGCCCGTCGGGAGACTCAGGAGCAGGTGGTGCTGGATACCGAAGTGGTGGCCTTCGATCTCGCGGTGCAGGATGATTTTGGCATTCGACAAGTGGGCCTGGAATGGTCACCGATTCAGAATGCCAACGAGGCCGCCAAAGACGGCAAGATCACCGCAGCGGGAGCGCCGGACATGCGCAGTCTGGAAACCCGGGCGACCTTCAGTGCGGCCCGGGAGGGGTTGAAACCGCAATCGCTGGAAATCCGTGCCTGGGCCGAGGATTATCTGCCGGGTCGCGAACGCAGCTACTCGGCTGCCTTCGTCTTGCATGTATTGAATTCCACCGATCACGCCCTCTGGCTGACGGAGCAGTTTGGCAAGTGGCTGGACGCCGCCCGGGAAACCTACGAGCGCGAGCAGCAACTGCATCAAACCAACAAGGAACTGCGCGACCTCGCCGCGACGGAGCTGGATCGACCCGAGAATCGACGACGCATCTCCCGGCAAGCCGCCGACGAACAGGCCAACGCGGGACGGCTCGATGCCCTCAACGACGCGGGTCGTCGGCTGGTGGAACAGGGAACGCGCAATCCCGAGTTCGATGCCGAGCGGCTGGAAAGCTGGGCCACGATGTTGCAGATGCTCGATGACATTGCCGAAAAGCGCATGCCCAGCGTCGCGGATCTGCTGAAGGAGAGTTCCAGTGCCGCCGGTGCGAAACCCGGACAAGCCCCTGATCCGAATGCCAAGCCGAGTGGCGACGCTCCCAAGACCGCCTCGAATTCGCCAACCGATCCTGCCAAGCCGGCAGGCCAGTCTCAGGGCCCGCCGAAACCGGAAGCTCCCTCGATCAAGAACGGTGAACTCCCCGCCGCGCCCGGTCCGCCGAAGCCGGTCGATCCCAACGCGGAACCCGCCAAACCGGTTCCCAGCATTGCCGACAACGAGAAAGGTTACCTCAAACCCATCGAAGCCAAACCCGAAGAACCCGGCGCACCGAAGAAGCCGAGTTCCGGCAAACTTGGCCTGCCTCAAACAACTTTGGGAGCTCTGCCAAGCGACAAGAAGCCCTCCCCTCCCCAGTCGCCCGCCCAGGAAAAACTCGATACCGCTGTGCAGGAACAGAGCGATCTCCTGGCCGAGTTTGCCAAGATCGCCGATGACCTTTCCGAACTGCTCGCCAGTCTGGAGGCGAGCACTTTCGTCAAACGACTGAAAGCCGCTTCCCGCGCCCAGATGGAGATCGCATCAAGTCTCAACACGGAGACCCTGAGCGCTTTTGGGTTGGAACTGAAGGAAGTTTCCGGCAAGCCCGCCGTGACCGTCGCCGAGGTCGAAGATCGTGCGAAGAAGGAGAGCGAAACCGTTTACACCATCCAGACCGATCTCGCGGCTTACGTGAACCGGAAGCCGGACATGCGATTCACCAGTTTGCTCGATGCGATGAAGTCGACCGAGATCGTTCGCGAGATCGATGCCGTCGGTGCCAATTCTGCGAAGAACCTGACCGGCCAATCCATCATCTCCGCCGAGTTCTGGGCCGATACACTCGACCGCTGGGCGGAGGATCTCGTGTCGGCGGCGCAGTGCTCGTCCTGCAAGGGCGGCAGCAAAGACAGCCTGCCTCCCGAGATCGTGCTCAAGGTGATGCAGGCGCTCCACGATGAAATGGACCTGCGCGACGAAACACGCGAGATGGAAAAGAGCCGTCCGGCGTTGAGCGAAGAGGAGTATTCCAAGAAAGTGAAACCGCTTTCCGAGACGCAGCTGACCATCGCGGAAAACGTGCGCGGGGCGGTGAATGACATCGTGGACATTCCCCAGGGCGCGCAGAAATTTGGCAAGGAACTCAAGCTGCTCTCGCTGGTCACCGAGGTGATGATGGAGTCGCGCTCCATTCTCGGCAGTCCCGACACCGGGCCCGAGGCCATCGCCGCCGAAACCGAGGCCATCGAGCTTCTGCTTCAAGCTCGTCGCCAAAAGCCCGGCGGTGGCGGAGGTGGCGGATCCAATCCCGGAGGCGGGAGCGGCACGGGCAAGTCATCGACCGCCGCTCTGTCCAAACTGGGCGAAGGAGCGGATGTCGAGACCGAGGTCAAGCTCCGTGCCGTCGGCCAGAGCACCGGACGGGCGGGACAGGAATTTCCCGAGGAGTTTCGCACCGGCCTCGATGCCTACTTCAACGCCCTCGAGAAGGAAGGAGGAGCCGCTCAGTGACGAGCCACCTTTCCAACATGAGATCGTTGATCGTGGCGGCAGTGTTCCTGCTGCCCGCCCTGCAATTGTCGGCTCAGGAGGCGACGACGCCCAAAGTTTCGGATTTCATTACGGAAGGAGACGGCATCTTCCTGGAACTCGATCCTCAGATTATCGATGGCATTGCGGCGCTGGTCGAAAGAGCGGCAAAGGAGCGCCCGACCCAGGCGACCACGGAAATGGAGGCCTACGTCAAAGCCCTCAAAGAAGAATACGAACTCGATGAGGCGGCGATTGCGATTCTGGAAGCGGGTGCTGAGCAGGCGGTGAAGGATTCCCTTCCCTCTTGGACGAATGACTTCGCCCTTTTCCAAAACTTTCAATTGAGACGGACGATCATGCTCAATGCCGTCACTCAGTCGGGCATTCTCCAACAGCTCAATCTGGACTATGTGGAATCGGCCATGAGTCGATATCAGGCCATCGAATCGGCCCTGCCACGTTCTCAGAAATCATGGAGAGAAGCACTGACCAAGGCGCTTCCTGAAGCCGCCGTGAAAAAATGGGATCAGGACCTCGCTGATGCCCAGGCAAAGCGAGACGAAGCGATCGAAGAATTCCTGAAGTCCCTCAAAACCAACGTCAGCAATAACTATGATTCACAGACGGAATCGTTGATGGAGGATGTCATTCGGATCACCAGTGCGGAGGGCGATGCCAAAGAGCAGATTCGAGCACTTACCAAAGAAGTAGGCGCAAAACACCTCGACGCATGGATGGAGTTTTGTCAGGCCCTCCTCCTCCGAACGCCCGACTCCCGACGGCCTCGATTTTCAAAGAATCTCATGCCGGGCGAACTTTCCCGATCTCCCGAATGGCAGGCTGGCGTGATGGCCATTCTGTCCCCTGATCAGAAAGAGAAATGGCAGGACGAGAACGATCGCCGCGAGGCGGAGGAAACCGAAAAATTCCTGGTGACCTTCAATCGTGATCAAACGAATCGAAAGGCAACTTTAGACAAGCAGTTTGGCAAGGACCTCGACATCCTCTTCAAAGCCATCGAACCTGATGAATCTCTCAAGAGAACGCTGTTGGCCTCGTCCGAGCAAGCCATCTCAGAGATATTGGAAGCGCGCAAAGAGGCGGGACTCCGTTTTTTCCATTCGCTTCCATTGCCGCAGAGACAAGCACTCCAGAAGTCTCCCCAGTTTACTTTCGCGCTCAGCGACAAGGGCTTTTTTGCCGAACAGAAGGACAACTGGAGCAAAGGAATCGCAGCCAAGTTGACCCCGGCCCAATCGGCCAGTTGGGAGGCCGAGAAAACCTTGCAGGCAGAGGAAGACGCGAAGCGGCTCGCGGACATGGTCGATGCCACCGCCGATTCCTACGAAATGCAGTTCCAGACAGGATTAGATCCCAAGGTGAACGACATCGTATCCTCCCTCAAACTGGACGAGAAACGAGCCAAGGCATTTGAAGAAGCCGGCAAAACCGCCGTCAAACAAAGCATCGATACTTGGAAAAAACGGGCCACCGAATGGTTGGACGGCCTATCCGATAATCAGCGGGAAACCTACACGGAACAGGGCCGCGTGCCGCTGGGATACAACTCTGAGGAGGCGGCAGACAAACAGCCAGCCTGGACGGAAGCATTCGAGAAAATCCTGACTCCTGAAGAAATCAAAGAATGGAAGGTGCTTCAGGAAACCCGGAGCAAACATCGGCAAACAGCGATCTCCGATCTGATGATCTCCCTGCTCGAAGAGTGGGTCGGTCTGGATGAGAAACAGTGGGAACAACTCCGCCCAATCTGCGCCGAAGGTGCCAGCAACCTGGTTCAGCAACTGAACGAGCAGCATTTTTACATGAACCTCAATCAGATCGCTCAGCCGCTGAAAGTGATCGATCAGAAGAAGCTGGAGAAGATTCTGGCTGCGTCCCAACAGGAGCGCTGGAAATGGGCGGTCACCTTGCTCGAATCTCGGAACCGCGGACAAACCAAAGTAGAAGGCCCCGATCCCAAGACGATCCCGCCCGGTCAAGATCTCGTCGCGGTGGAGGATGCGATCACCGAACTGATCTATCAGCGAAATCGGGAAAAGAAGGATGAAATAATGACGCTCTTGAAATCGGAAATCGAGATCGGCTCCCGAGCCGCCAAGCTTTCTCCAGAGGTCGTCGAGCAACTCATCACCGCCGCCAAAGGCGCGACCGATGAGGTGGTTCATCAATGGGACAACAATTTCGCCAGCTATGTGCGCGGTCGAATCAAGGGAGCCAATCCGCGAACCATTCACCAGATACTTTCCGGTGTCGGCAATTACAACAATGGCCGGGAAAAGCCTCTCGAAACCGGCATCTGGAAACGATCACTGAGTCTCCTGCTCGACGAATCCCAAACCCAGGCATGGCAGACCGCCACCGAGAACCGCGAGACGATGAGACGGAACGCCATCGCCTCGATGGTATCGGTCTATTTCGAAGGACGTCTTGGTCTTGATGAGAAGCAGGGTACCGCGCTCCGCGCAAAGTTGACCACAGCCGTGCAGACCTATGGCCCTGACATCGAGAGCTACTTCACCTCCTGGAGTTCGCCTTGGTATCTTCAATACTACAGTATCGGTCTTCCCCTCATGGGAATTCCAGAGAAGGAACTGAAGGAACTGCTCTCCAAAGATCAGTTCACCATCTGGGAACAGCAATTCCAGGGCAACGCAGCCAACTACTGGGACAGCATCGAGAGCAGGCATAAGCAGCGCACCAAGGAAGATGAAAAGAAGGAGAAGAAATCATGAACGCTGCCCGATCCATTCGACTTTTCACCCTGATCACCGCAGCATTGCTGGGGCCTTCCGCGATATTTGGGCAAGACCCAGAGCTTCGTTTCGGTGGACGCATTCCGCCGGAAGTTGATGCCATCTATGAGAGAGGCCTCGCTTGGTTGGCACAGCATCAGAGTGAGGAAGGCAGCTGGCAGGATGGACAGAGCGGTTCGGGAGTCGATGGTATTTGTCTGATGGCGTTTCTCGCCTCGGGAGAAGATCCCAATTTCGGCAAATACGCTCCCAACATTCGGCGTGCGGTTCGCGCCATCATCGCCGCGCAGGATTCCACTACCGGATACCTGCCGAGCAGCATGTATCACCATGGATTCGCCATGCTCGCGCTATCGGAAGCCTATGGCGTCGTCGACGATTCTCTGATCTGGCAAGGCGGTGGCGGAAAACCGGGGCAGGCAGGTGGTCGCTCGATCGCGGAAGCCCTCGATCTCGCGATTCGCTGCGCGGTGACTTCGCAGAAGAAGAATCGCTGGGGTGCCTGGCGATACAATCCCGATGACAACGATGCCGATACCTCGGTGGCGGGAGCCGTCTTGATGGGACTGTTGGCCGCCCGCAACGCCGGCATGACGGTTCCGGATGATTCCATCACGGCTGCCCTCGAATACATGAGCCGCAGCACCGGAAAGAACGGCTACGTGGCCTACTCCGGTGGGTTCGGCGGTATGGGAGAGTCCATGAACCGTTCCGCCATTGCCACGCTGGTCCAAGCCGTCTCCAAAAACAAAGACTCGTGGGAATACGAAGCCACTCTCGAGCACATTTCGACCCGGCTCGAACATCGCGAGGCCGGACATTACCTTGAGTATTTCCGCTACTACATGGCTCAGGCGCTTTTTCAGGGCGACTACGAATCCTGGCAAAAATGGAATGCCGCCACCGTGCGCCAACTCGAAGAATCTCAGGCGGACGACGGCAGCTTCAGCGGCGGATCCTACCAGACGGGCATGTCGCTGCTGGCGCTGGGATTGAACTATCGCTTTCTGCCCATCTACGAACGTTGAGCGAGTTTTCGTTTCTCCCTTTTTTCCATGCACCGCCACCGCCTCAGCCATTTGATCCCGACTCCCCTCTTGCGGAGTGTCTGGGTGGCGATCGTGCTGTTGCCCGTGATGATGGTCTTCGCGCAGCAAGACAAACCCGAGGAGAAGAAGCCAGAGTCACCTCCCCCGCTTCCCTTGGCCGGGCGTCTGATCTTTGCTCACGGACCATCCTTGGTCGGGAATCTCAACGGAGCCACTGACAAGACCATCTCCTGGAAATCACCGCTTTTTACGCAACCCGCGTCGCTCCGCTATGGCGCCCTGAATTCGATCGATTTCAACCGACCGAAGGAGATGAAACTCTCCCCCGACTCGGTTGCGGTGACGCTACACGATGGAGGACGCCTCTACGGCAACTTGCTGGGATTCGATGACGAGACGGTTACTCTGAAGAGTGATCGATTCGGCGAGATCAAACTGATGCGAAATCAGGTCGTGAGTCTTCGTTGGCTTCAGCAGGGCGATCTCCTCTGGAGTGGTCCCTCCGGCGAAGCGGGTTGGGTTTACACCACCGTCCCCGGTGAAGGCCGTCGCTGGCACGGCGGATCTCACGGTGTGCTGGAAACCGTTGCCTGGAAACAGCGCAGCACTTTGGGTATGGAGCTTCCCGAGAAAGTAGAGGTCGAGTTTCGCATTCGTTCGAGCGAACTCCCCGAGTTCGAATGCCAACTTCTCTGCAAGAACCAGAACGCCATCATCCGCACCTGGGACGATGAGATCGTGACACGACGAGGGTCGGAGCATCTCAAGCTGATGTCTTTGGGGAAGAATGATCGCGTCGTAGCTCTACGCTTTTTTTGGGATCAGGCCAATGACAGCGGAATGATCGCCAGCGCCGACGGAACCATTCTTGGTCAATGGCGCAGTGATTCGGAAAAATCAGGTCAACGAATCGAAGAGAACGGAGCGCCCCTCGTCTATTTTCACAAGCGCACTCTGGACGATCCCAAAAAACTGGCTCCTCCCGGCGTCACCTTCAACAACCACGGTCGCGACCTTACCATCGAGTTTCTCCAAGTCCGCAAGTGGGATGGCAAAATCCCCAAACCACGACAGAGACCGGATAGCAGCGGATCTCCGCGATTGGAGCTGACCAGCGGAGAAGTGTTCGGCGTTTTCTCCGGCTCGGTGATTCGAGCAGACTCAAAAGGAGTCGAGGTCGAACCCTCAGATTCACCCGGCACCACTCGGCGCATTCCATTCACCGAGATCGAATCCATGGTCTTTGATCAGACGGCACAGTCGAAGCGAGGGAAATCAAAACCGGACGCGGATTTTCCGATCGATCTGACGTTTGCCGATGGCAGTGATTTGCGGGGTAATCTCGTAAAGATCGAAGAGGAAAAACTTCATCTCACCACCCCTTATAGCTCGGTGCCCTTGGTCGCCTCGACGACCAACCTAACCCGGTTGAAGTTTGGTCAGGAGACCGAGCCCGAATTTCTGAACGGCACGTTTTTCAAGGGTGATCGAATCACGATCGACAAGATCGTGGTGCAGGGAAGTTGGGTGCCTGACGAAGGAAATGCCCCGAACTGGCTTCTCCCGGGAGCGCTGGGCGGCGTGCCTCTTGCCGAGAACGAACCTTTTCTTTTGGAACGCGCCAAGCCCTCGGCGGAAACTCCCATTCCGAAAGCCGATTCCCTCGTTCATCTCGCCAGCGGACACCTCATTCCCGGAAAAATCACCGGGATTGGCCCCAAAGGAAGCTGGGTCGAGATTCAAAGCGACATCTGCGCCACAACTCGATTTGAAGGAAAGAACATCCTGGCCGTTCAATATCCCGGTGCCGACCTGAATCCCAATGGCTTTCATGATGCCGGATGGCGAATCTCCAAGGGGAAGGAAGGTTCGCAAATCACCTTCACCGCAGCGGGTGAAGACAATCGTTCCAGGCTCAACATCGAACCCGGTGGAGCCTTTGCTCACGATTCGATCCTTCAGGGCAGCGAGATCCAATTCGTCCTCCATTCCAACAGCTACGGTGCCCTGCGCCTGCGGATGTTCGGTGCCAGCGCCCAGAGTTCCGATAGCGAAACTACCCGCCTACTCCTCGCCCACTTCGGCGATGAACTCTACTGTGGTGCCGAACGCGAGCCTGGCGATTTCGCGATCAGGCAGGACATCGCAGCCACCCCAAATCAGCCCGTTCACATTCGAATCGCTTGGGACGATCAGAAACTGACCGTTTTCGTCAAGGGAGTGCCAGCCATCACCGTTCCGGTCAGTGACGACTATCCCCGAAACGGGTATAGCCTGGTTTTCGAACCCGCCAGCCTCTGGGGCAACGATGAACGCGGCATGTCTGTGGCCAATTTTGCGCTGAAAGCGGCACCCGGCCTCCTCGCTTCGCCATCCATCCTGCCGGAAGTGAAAGAACGGGCACTGGTCATCCCCCGCTTCCGCCGGGACGATGCCCCGCATCAGGCTCTCCTCGCATGGAACGGCGACCTGCTGAGAGGCACCATTGATGCCGCTACCGACCAACTCTATTCCTTTCGCACCGGTCTGGAGACGCATCACATTGCCACCGAACACCTCGCTGCTGCCATATGGTTGCGTCCTCCCCTGTCCGAAGAAGAGGCAGAGAAAGCGGCCAAGGAGGTAGCGGCCCAGATCGAAGCCCAGAAAAAGAAAACCGAGGAAGACGTCAAAAACCGCCAAGTGATAGTCGGAAGAGGTGGCCAGATCGTCCGACGAATCGATCAAAATGGAGCCATCGTCATCGCCGGGATGGCGGGAACAGTCCAGCAAACGGCGAAAGCGCCCCCGACCATCGACGGCTTTCACACCCTCAGACTTTTCAACGGAGCCGCCCTCGCGATGAAGATCAGCTCCTTCGGTCCCGAGTTCGTCACCGGTCACGCCGACGAACTCGGTGATTGTCGCATCCCGGCCGCACTGATCGGTTCCATCCAATCCGGAAAAGGCGGCATTTCCGCCGACGCATCCCTGTTCGCCGGTTGGCAACTGGAACATGCGCCTGAACCCGCGCCCACCGATGGAGATGGTGGAAATGGAGGAATCGATTCCCCTCTCGTGGGCAAACCGGCCCCCCCGGTGGATCTCCCACTGCTCACTCATGGGAACTTCCAACCACGCGAAGGCCAAATCGTAGTGCTCGATTTCTGGGCAACGTGGTGCGGCCCCTGTGTTCAGTCACTGCCCGGCATGATCCAGACTTTCGCCCAATTCAATCCCGCTGATGTCGCCTTCATCGCGGTGAATCAAGCCGAAGCGCCCGACGTCATTCGCAAGTTTCTCAAACAACGCGGTTGGCCACCCCTGACCATCGCGCTCGATGCCAAGCAGGATGCCGGTCGCGCCTACGGTGTCGAAGGGATCCCCCATACCGTCATCATCGGCCCCGACGGCAACGTGGCTTGGGTGTCCACCGGGTTCCGCCCCACCGGAGCGCAGGACGCTGCCAGTGTGGTTAGCGAGCTGCTGACCAAAGCGGCCCAGGGGCAATGACCTGAAGGATCTGGCCGGGAAGTCATTCCTGGCAGGGCGCAAGTCAACACCTTGCCAAGTCTGCCTTTCCGCCGAACCTTTCCCGTCAGCTCTTCATCGTCATGCCCGCTCACCAATTCTTCTTCCGCCGTCGGGTCGAGTTCGCCGAAACCGATCTCGCAGGCATCGTTCACTTCTCCTATTTCTACCGATACATGGAATCGGCGGAACACGCCTTCTACCGCTCTCTCGGGTTCTCGGTTCACGATTTTCGTCCCACTCCCGACGCCCCTCTCATCGGCTGGCCCCGCGTCCATGCCTCGGCCGATTTCCGGCTGCCGCTTTTCTTCGAAGAAGAGATCGAGATCGAACTCCTCGTTGAAGAAATCCGCAGCAAAACCATTCGCTACTATTTCCGTTTCTGGAAAAATCCAGACGATCCGGAGAAACGAGTGGTCGCGGCGACCGGCAACTTCGTGGTGGTCTGCGTCGCCTTTGGCGAAGGCAGCGGCATTGCCAGCGAGCCTCCCGAGCCGGGAAAACGGCGCATGAAAGCGGTTGCCATCCCCGATGAAGTGCGCGAGAAGATCGAAGTTGCGCCACCGGGATTGATTCCTGATTCGGTCGATAACCAATCCTGAAATGAACAAGACAATGGGAAGCTACACCTGGTTGATTTTCGCCCTCGGCACCGTCGCCACCTGGGGCCTATATGGCATTTTTCTCCACTCCGGCCAGATGGCCATGGGTGACAAGGAGAACGGGCGATACAAAGCCTTCCTCTTCGTTGGTATCGCCTACTTCCTGACCGCCGTCATCGCTCCGCTCATCGTTCTTCTCGTGAAGAAAGCTGATTGGAATTATCCCATGGCGGGAATGAAACTGTCCCTTTTCGCCGGCATCCTCGGAGCCATTGGCGCCTTCTTCGTGCTTCTCGCTCTTGGGGCCGGAATGAAAAACAACACCGGGCCGACAGTGGTGATGAGCATCATCTTTGCCGGCGCCCCCATCGTCAATGCCATCGTGGCCATTTTCATGCACCCGCCAGCAGGCGGTTGGGGCTCCATCCGTTGGCAGTTTTTCCTCGGCATCCTGCTTGCTGCGGCGGGAGGTTTCCTCGTCACCAAATTCAAGCCGGACACTGCGCCGCACAAGAAACCGGAGATCACCGTTTCTGCGGTGTCGAACGAAGCTTCAGCAACTGCGAGGGATCCCTTCGCGAAGCAATGAGGTGACTGATCCATGTCCGGCCGCGCCGAAATCGAAGCCCTGCAGACTCAGCGCCTCCGTGCACTGATCTCAGAGCTTCGCAAAGGCAACGATTTCTACGGCAGTCGACTGGATGATGCCGGAATCAAGACGGGCGACGACATCGCTTCGCTCGCCGATTTCATCGGGCGGATGCCCTTCACCTCGAAGATGGATCTCGTCTGGGATCGCGAGGAGTTCCCGCCTTACGGATCCAACCTGACCTATCCGGTCGAGCGCTACTCCCGCTACAGTCAGAGCAGCGGCAC
>JAGROX010000121.1:17650-20000 GCA_020440025.1 Verrucomicrobiia bacterium | reverse complement strand
TTCTGGACCGCGTTTGATGCGGCCACGCGACGCGGCAACCTGGCGATTCCCAGCGGCGGGCTCAGCAGCCAGGCCCGACTTCAGGTCATGGCGACGAATCGCACCACCGTCCTTTGCTGCACGCCCACCTACGCGCTGCGGCTTGGCGAAGTGTTGGCCGAACAGGATGCCAGCGATTTCTCCGACATTGCCATCAAGACCATCATCGTCGCCGGCGAACCCGGTGGCAGCATTCCCGAAGTCCGTCAACGAATCGCGGAACTGTGGAAAGGCGCACGGGTATTTGATCACCACGGAATGACCGAAGTCGGACCAGTGACCTACGAAACGCCCGGAAGTCCGCTCAATCTCTGCGTCATCGAAGAAGCCTACTTCGCCGAAATTCTCGATCGCGAAACCGAGCAAGAAGTCGCTCCCGGCGAACGCGGCGAACTGGTGCTGACCACCTTGACCCGCAACGCCTGTCCCCTCCTGCGCTATCGCACCGGCGATCTCGTACAGAAAAGCTGGACCGAAACCGAGGACGGTCGCCGCATCCTCACCCTGGAAGGCGGCATCCTCGGGCGTGTCGACGAAATGGTCGTGATTCGTGGCGTCAATGTTTACCCGACTGCCGTCGAGAAAATCATCCGAGGTTTTCCCGAAGTCGCCGAGTTCCAGATCACACAGACCACCCGCCAATCCATGGCCGAATTGGAAATCGCAGTAGAGCCCCATCAACTGCCGCCGCCTCACGTGAATCTTGAGGAACGGATCGCCAAGGCCCTGTCGAATGCCTTCGCTCTTCGCATTCCCGTCCGCTTGGTGTCGCCCGGATCGCTCCCTCGTTTCGAGTTCAAATCCAAGCGCTGGGTGAAGCGCGAAGGTTGATTCAACAGGGTCAGGTCCCGCACTCAACCCTGTTGGGTCACCCCATTTCCGGGCCGATTTCGGAAATCGCATCGTCGGCTTCCCCCGATTCCGTGATTTGCACTCGGGCGCTTTGTCGGCATTCTTTTCCTTGTTCCTTTCACGCTTCAAATCCCATGTCTGATCCGATCGTCCAACTCAATCAAATCTCCAAGTGGTACGAGTCAGATCCCGATCGACGGGTCTTGGACCATCTGGACCTGAGCATTCAACCGGGTGATCGCTTTGCCATCGTAGGGCCTTCGGGCTGCGGCAAGAGCACGCTACTCAACATTCTCGGAACCCTCGACCAGCCGAATGAAGGAACCGTGACCGTCGCGGGCCAGAACATCGCCGGTTGCGACGAAAAGACGATCGCCGCCCTTCGCAGTCGGGAAATCGGTTTCATCTTTCAACTGCACCACCTCCTTCCCCAATGCACGACACTGGAGAATGTCCTCATCCCGACACTGGCCAATCCCGGAGGACAGACCGCAGAGGAGGCCGCCGACCGGGCGAAACAACTGCTGGAACGAGTCGGCCTGAGCGGAAAGTTCGACAGTCGCCCCTCGCAACTCTCCGGCGGAGAACGTCAGCGGGTTGCCGTGGTGCGCGCGCTGATCAATCGTCCCCGATTGCTGCTGGCGGATGAACCCACGGGGGCGCTCGATGAAGCCAATGCCACCCGGTTGGTCGATCTACTGATCGAACTGAATGACTCGGAAGAACAAAGTCTGGCCCTCGTCATGGTGACTCACGATCTGGATCTCGCCAAGCGTCTCGGTGACGTGCGCACCTTGAAGGACGGAAGATTTGCCGATCAGTGATCCGTTTTCCGAACACCACGCTGATGTCGACTTTCAAATTCATTCTCGCCTCACTGCTCCACTACCGGGGACTCAATCTTGCGGTGCTGACAGGTGTCGCCCTGACCTCAGCCATCCTGAGCGGTGCCCTGGTGGTGGGAGATTCAGTCAAGGAAAGTCTGCGGCAGAATGCCGAGGCCAGAATCTCCGGAGTCGGGCCGGTGCTCGTTGGGGGAGAACGTTTTTTCACCACCGATCTCGCCGGAAAGGTTGGTGATTCGATTGCCCCACTATTGCAACTGGAGGGCACGGTTACGGTCCAAGGCGGTGAACGCCGGCTGAACGGGGTTCAGATATTGGGGGTGACGGATGACTTTTGGAAACTCGGCTCCGCTGGCACCGCCCCCGAAGGAATCGCGGAGAAGCCGGGCGACTGGTTTGCGATGAACGACGCCGCCGCACGTCGTCTCGATGTCGGCCCCGGTGATCGAGTGATTGTCCGGATGGAAAAGCCCGGAGCACTCAGCCGCGATGCTCCTCTTTCGGGGGAATCCGAGCAGACGGTGCCACTGACGGGCGTGATCGATGCCATCGTCGATGCCGCACACTTCGGTCGCTACAGCTTGAAAGCCGAACAGGTTCCGGCTGCCACCGTT
>JAGROX010000121.1:286-17496 GCA_020440025.1 Verrucomicrobiia bacterium | reverse complement strand
AATCGCTCTGGCAACTGAGCACGGCGCGGATTTTCATCGATCCCGCCATCGTTGAGAAAGCCTACTCGGTCGCAGGTGCCGAACACAGCGACAGCGTGCTGACTTATCTCGTTAACAGCATCCATCATGGCGACAAAACCACTCCCTATTCCATGGTCGCTGCCAGCGGACATCGGACGAACGGCATCCTTCCCGCAGATCTGGGTCCGGGGGAGATCATGGTGACGGATTGGCTGGCAGAAGATCTGGGATTGCAGAACGGCGATGCGATCAAACTGGAGTATTTTGTGGTCGGCTCCGGCCGCACCCTCCGAGAGGAAACGACCGAGTTCACCGTCCGCGGGATCGTTCCCATCGATCAACCCCAGATCGATCAATCGTGGACCCCGGAATTTCCCGGCGTGTTGGAAGTTGATTCCATGGACGAATGGGAGCCTGGCATTCCCATCGACAATGATCGTATTCGAAAGAAGGACGATCTCTACTGGCAGGAATATCGAGCGACACCCAAGGCTTTCATCGCCATTGAAACCGGACAAAAACTCTGGGCAAATCGATTTGGCAACACCACCTCGGTCCGCTTTCCCGTGACGGCCATCTCCGAGGCGGATTTCGCGGCGGGCATGAAAAAACAACTCAGCCTTGGCGATCTCGGTTGGATCATTCGCGATCTGCCCTCCGAAGCTGGCGCGGCAGTGGCCAACTCTTTCGACTTCGGGCAACTCTTTGCCTACATGAGTTTCTTCCTCATCGTGGCGGCCCTCATCCTCACCGGACTGGTCTTCGTGTTCGGCATCGAGCAACGGGCCAGTCAGATCGGTCTGCTCATGTCGATGGGGTTTGCACCCAAACGAGTGCGCCGATTTTTCCTCGCCGAAGCGACCCTGCTCGCAGTAGTGGGTGCCTTACTGGGACTGTTGGGCGGATGGATCTATACCCGGCTGGCTCTCCTCGGAATGTCGGGAGCCTGGCAGGCCGCTGCGACAGGGATCGAATTTGTCTATCACTTGAAACCGGTCAGTCTCATGATCGCCTTTGTCATCACGGTCCTGATGGCACTGGGAGTCGTCTGGTTTTCCAGCAAGTTGGTCACCCGAGTGCAACCGAGTCATCTGATCGCTGGAGGCGACGCCATTGGACAAGAGATCGGCGGTACTCCGAAACCGGTTCTGCGGACGTGGAGCCTCTGGATTGGTGCCATCTCACTGCTCGCCGCGATGGGTTGCTTGTTCGCTCCCAAGGTTCCCGGGACCATGGCAGAACAGGGCATGTTTTTCGGCGCTGGATTTCTCCTGACCATCGCGGGCGTATGCGCCTGCGCCCTTGGGTTGCGTCGACTGGAGCGCCCGGGCCTCGCGCTGACGAGCATCGCCGCTCTCGGTCGACAGAATTCGGTGCGTCGCAAAGGGCGTAGCTTGGCGGTGATTGGGCTGATGGCTTCAGGCGTCTTCATGGTGACGGCAATCAATTCATTCCGACTGGAAGGCCAGCGCGGAGCGGAACGTCGGGGTTCAGGAACCGGCGGATTTGCCTTCGTTGGCGAGACCACTCTGCCAGTCTACGAGGATCTCAACTCGTCTCAGGGGCAGGACAAGTATGCGCTTGATAAAGAGACCAACTGGACTGCGTTGCAATTTCGCGTCAGCGACGGCGATGATGCCAGCTGTTTGAATCTGAATCGAGCGCAACGTCCGCGATTGCTCGGTGTGGATGCGACCGCGATTGAAAAACTCGATCCCTTCACCTTTTCTCAGACAGCGGATTCAGAAAAGGACGATGCCAGTTCCTGGAGTCTTCTGACCCAGCCACTCGCTGCTTCAGCCGATGGCTTGCCCGTGATTCCCGGTGTCATTGACATGAATACCGCGACCTACGCCCTGCAAAAAGGACTCGGTGATGTCATCGAATACGAAACCACCAGCGGTGAAAAATTCGGTGTTCAACTCGTCGGGCTCCTCGAAACTTCACTGCTTCAGGGCAGCATCATTGTCTCGGAGAAAGATTTCATCGCCGAGTTTCCCGATGCAGGTGGCTATCGCTATTTCCTGCTCGATTCCGAATCGCCTGAAGCCGGCAAATCGGTCGCAGAGCAGTTGTCCCGGATGCTGGGCGATCGCGGACTGGAGATGATACCGGCGTGGCAGCGACTCAATGAATTCAACGCGGTGCAGAATACCTACCTCAGCATCTTCTCCACCCTCGGCGGTCTGGGTTTGCTCCTCGGCACGATCGGGCTGGCGGTCGTCGTCGGTCGCAACGTGCTGGAACGACGTGGACAACTGGGCCTGATGCAGGCCGTCGGCTTCACGCGCAAATCCCTGGCTCGTATGGTGCTGGACGAGCATTGGTTCCTCCATGTCCTCGGCGTGTTGTTGGGCGTGTCCGCCGCCCTCGTTGCAGTGCTCCCCAAGATCCTCAGTCGCGCCTCAAGTCTGCCCACCGGACTCTTGATCGGGATCAATGGCGCCATCCTCATCGGAGGCCTCATTTTCTGCGGACTCGCCGCCAGGATCGTGCTCCGGGGTTCCCTAGTGGACGCCCTTCGTTCAGAGTAGTAGTCTCTTTTCTCGACCTCATGAAGTTCCCCTTCCGTCCATTCACCGCCACCATTGTCATCCTCTCGCATGCAGTAGCGGCGTCATGCCTCGCTGCCGATGAAAAGAAAAAGGAAGAGACTGCTGCCGACGCGGTGACCGATCCGGGTCTGGTTTTTCAAGCAAGCTTTGAAGACCAGGAACCAGGTGATGTTCCCAGCAGCTATTTCGTCCTCGATGGCGAATGGTCAGTCGTCGAAATGGATGGCGGCAAGGCAATGAAACTCTCCGAGACTCCCTTGGTCGAAGCTCAGGTGCAGATCGGTGATTCGTTCAAAGAAAACGGCGGAATGATAAAAGCCCGGATCAAGGCCGAAAAGAAGCGCCGCAGCTTTCCCCGATTCGGCATCGGGATGCACGGAATGTCTGGCTACCGTCTCCGGCTTTTTCCCGCACAGGGCCGACTGGAACTGGTGAAAAGCGAGGAAGTCGTGCAGTCATTCGATCTCGAATGGACTGCCGGCGAATGGTGGTTCCTCGAACTGACCGTGAAACCTGCCGGCGATGCTTGGACCGTCTCCGGCCGTGCTTGGCCAGAAAGCGGCGCCCGGCCGGGCGAGGCTCAGATCGAATACATTTCCACAGAAACGAAATTTTCCGGCAAAGCCTCCGTCACCGGAACCGCCTACGCGGGTTTGCCCATCTACTTCGATGACATCGAAGTTCGCAAAACCGAACTCGCTCCTCCGGCGGCGAAATCGGAATGATTTTCTGAATGAGAATCACCTCGCCGGCTTGACCGTATAGAGACCCGTCGTCATTGCGAACGCCTGATTCATCGGCATCCGCTTGGCCTCATGCCCGGCTCCCCAGCTGTCACTGTAGATCAGCTCCTCCTTTTGCCGATTGTAGCCAATGATCAAGCGCATGTGACCGCCACGAGCTTGAGGAATGTCTTTTTCCGGATAGAGACCGAGATAGACGCCCCACATCAAGGGAACGCCGGCTTCAATGTTTTCGATCACATCATCCTTGAATCCCGAGAAGAAATTTCCGCGGGACGATTTCACCTTCAGGTAAACAGCCGGATCGAGCGCTTCGTACACCTGGTCGAGATACACGATCCGACGCGGGTCATCGGGAGCCAGGCTCACCCCCTCTTTTTTTGCTTCACGATTGTAAGCCTCGATCCAATCGAAGAAATCCTTGGTCTCAAACTGAATGATGTCGTAGACCCGAAGTTGCACTCCCGTACTGGCTGTTTTCAACGCATCATACATCATTCGCTGGCTGGTTCCTCCCGCCGAGGACGAGCTGGCGAGCTGGGCCATCTCATGCTGGTCTGTCTCCAATCCGTAATAGCGAAATACTCGCTCGGCGCTGGCGACGGCGCAGTAGCCTTTGGGTCCCTGATCAACCATGGGCACCCCCTTGATCACGACATCTCCATCCCCCTGTCTTGTCACATTTTGGCGCAAATCGCCCCGAAACACCTGTTGTCTGACCCGCCCGGTGGTATTCCCCAAATAGAAAGCGCCCTTTGGTTTCGGGGCCAGTCTGAGCCTGATGAACTCGGGGCCGTTTCGGCTGACACTCGATTCCAACAAGATGGCACTGTCCGCAGTGTACCAAAGCACCCGCTTCAATCCCACCGCCGCATCACTAGCTGACTTGGCTTCCTCCGGCCGAGTGTCGGTCGCCGAGGTCACATATCCCTGCCAGCGCTCAAGCGTATTCTTGAAATCGGAACCAGTGAGACTGCCCTGATCCCCTCGGTTGAAAACCGAAATATCGACCCGGTGAATGATGCCCTCATCACTCCTTACGATGGTTTCTCCCACCTTTTCTCCAAACATTTCCAGATCCGGGTCTACCGAACGCAACCCGGCATGGCTGGCCGAGAGCCATTCAAAACCATGACTCTCAAAATGTTTCTGAAAGACATCCAGTTTCGTCTGCCAGAGTTGACCACCGACCTGCAATACTGGGTCGAGCGATTTTTTGCCTTCCGCATTGCCCTCATCTTCCGCCCTGGAATGGACCGGAATGATCAGCAGTGCCGCCACCAATGTGAGCCAAGGGGTGCTTCCGATCTGAATCATGGATTCAAAGTGACGGAAAAGTGTTGCCTTTACCAGCCCATTTTTCTCACCTCGACAAGGAACCGCCGGAATCAATCCCGCGACTTACTCGCAGCGGGCGGCATTGGCTTGGCAATTCTGATCGGAGGCCGGGCCGCCGGAAGCTTGCCGCCCCCTGATCGCTTGATCACCACCGTGGGGCTGGAAGGCTTCACTGGTGCCGCCGGTGACGCGACCTCCACCCCCGGTTTTCTGGGCAGAGCAGTGAGAGCGGTTGCTGAAGCAGGTCGTGGAGCCGGGACGGCGGCAACCGCCGCCTTGGCCTCTGATAGAATCGAGAAGGTCGCGGCAACCGAGTTCCCGATCATGATTTCATCGCCATCCTGAAGCACGACCTCGGTAACTTCCTTCCCATTGACTCGGGTTCCATTGGTGGTGTCCTTGTCGACCAAGCGAAAACTATCCCCCTCTCGCGTCAGTTCCAAGTGAATCGAAGAGACCTGAGGAGTCTTGATCACCACATCACATCCTTCGGAACGTCCCAGCCTGATGCGATCCATATCCAATTCGAACTCCATCGGGGGAGACTTCGGCGGCATGACTCTGAGGAGACATTTCATATATTCTAAGGGGGGAAGATTTGATAGGAAGAATAGCCTGAATCGACATTCAGCGTCAAACTCATTACCTTAAACTTGGCTTTCCCTTCTCTGTCGATTTCGGGCTCACCATTTCAGATTCTTGTTCAATGACTCAGCCAACCCGCCTCTCCATCCTGATTTCCTGTGGGCTCTTCGCCATGGGCTCACCAATGTCCGGCCACGGCGCACCTGATCGACCTCACATTGTCCTCATCATGGCAGATGATCTGGGATGGTCAGATATCGGATGTTACGGAGGCGAAATCCCGACGCCAAGCTTGGATCAGCTCGCGAACGAGGGACTCCGATTTACCCAATTCTACAACAACGCCGTCTGCGGACCAACCCGCGCCTCGTTGCTGACCGGTCTCTACTGCCAGCAGGTGGGGCATTCGGGGGCTCACTGGAATCAGCCAAAGGATTTTTCCAAATGCGTCACCATCTCCGAAGTGCTCCAACGGGCAGGATACCATACGGCGATGGTTGGAAAGTGGCAGGGAAGAGATCTCGCGGTGAACCGCGGTTTTGATCACTTCTTCGGCCCCAACTGTCAGGGAAAAATCAGCTATTTCGACGCAGTTGTGGACAACGATTTTTTCCTCGATGACCAGCCCTGGAATGATCGAGGGGATGATTTCTACATGACTCACGCCTTCAGCGATTTCGCGGTGGAATTCCTCGATGAGCACCTGGGTTCTGAAGCGGGAAAGGACCAGCCGATGTTCCTCTACCTCGCCTACGTCGCTCCGCACTGGCCGCTTCATGCGAAGCCCGCTGAAATCGCACCGCACCGGGAACGCTATCGCTCCCGAGGCTGGAATGCCTGGCGCGACGAACGTCTGGAGAAGCAGCGCTCCCTCGGCCTCATCCCGGCAGATTGGGGAATGCTCCCCTTTCCTGCTGGCATCAAGCCATGGAGTGACGATCCGTGGCACGACTGGCAGGCGGAACGCATGGCGGTCTACTCGGCACAGGTGGCTGCGATCGACCGTGGCGTGGGACAAGTCCTCGAAACGCTGAAACTCCACGACGCTGAACGCGACACGCTGGTGATTTTTCTCTCCGACAACGGGGCCGCTCCCGACGGAGGTCTCGTGCCGCATCCCAGTGGGCTCGGTTTTTCCCCGGCAGATCCCAAACCCAACTGGCGACGCGACGGCGTGGCGATCTCACCGGGATCCGGCCCCGACCACATGCCAGGATCGGCCAATACTTTTGCGGCATATGGATTGGCATGGGCAACGGTCAGCAACACTCCGTTTCGTAGCACCAAGCTGACCGCCTACGAGGGCGGTATTCGCACGCCACTCATTGCTCGTTGGCCATCGGTGATCACGAAGCAGGGCGCCATCACTTCGCAAGTTGGCCACGTGATCGACCTGATGCCCACTCTACTCGAACTCGCCGGAGCCGATTACCCGATACCGTTCGACGACCGCCTTCCTCTGCCGATGGAAGGCGTCTCACTGCGCCCTGTTTTCACCTCACAGGGCAAACCTCTCCCGATGGAACGAACTCTCGCCTGGAGCGCTCCTCGGAATCAGGCCATACGTCAAGGAAACTGGAAATTAGTTAACGAAAAGAGAGGCTTGCCATGGCAATTGTTCGATCTCGAAGCTGACGGAACGGAATCCACCGATCTGGCCAGTGAGCATCCTGAAAGAGTCGCGACAATGGCGAAGGCTTTCGCGGACTGGCAAAAACATGTCGGCGAGGAGTGATTCACCGCCCAGCAAACGCAACCGACTCCGCTCTATTTTCCAACAGCTGAGCCACTCTGACCATTCCTGCTGCTCACCGTTCTCTCGATGCTCTTGGCATACTCCTCCTTCAAACTCATGAGGCGTTTCACCAACTCTGGATTGTCTTTGGCGACGTTTTTCGTTTCCCCAATGTCCTCGGCCAAGTTGACGAGAAACAGCTTCTTGTCTTCGGCGGTCAGTTCCGGAGTGCCCTCGGGACGAACATTCTCCGACGTGTTACCCAGCAATTTCCAATCGCCGTCTCGCACCACCCATTTGGCCTTCTTGGCATCAGCTCCCAGTTGCCAATAAAACTGAGGATGCGGCGACTTGGTCTCGGGCTTCCGAATCACTTCGAGGATCGAGGAGCCATCGAGTTGGTGTACATCGGGAATCTTGCTTCCCGTCAACTCGGCGATGGTGGGCCACCAGTCGCATCCCGTTACCAGATGACCTCTCACCTCCCCCTCGGGCAAGGTTCCCGGCATCGAAACGACCGAAGGCACCCGCAGACCGCCTTCAAAAAGAGAAGCCTTGTGCCCTCGGTAAGGACCGGCAGATCCTCCACCGGAAAAGGTTCGCTCCTCCACCGAATGCCCGTGATCACTCTGAAAAATGATCATCGTATTCTTGCGAAGCCCCGAAGCCTCGAGATGGTCGAGCAATTTTCCGATCATTTCATCCATCGAGGAGACAAATGCCGCATACTTGTCACGCGGATGAGGCAGGTCTCGATAGTGATCGCGCCATTTCTCCATTCCTTGAAGCGGATAGTGCGGCCAATTGATGGCCCAATAGAGAAAAAATGGCCCCGCTTTCTCCCGATCCACGAACCCCTTCACCTGTTCGACCATGAGATCGCCAAAGTATTGCCCATCCCGCCAGATCTCCGTCCCATTCTCCCAGAGATCGTGCCGATTTGGCCCCTGCCAATAAAAGAAGTGAGAATAGTTGTCGATACAACCACCCATGTGCCCAAACGAATGATCGAACCCCTGGGCATTAGGCATGGTCTCAGGAGTGTAGCCAAGGTGCCATTTCCCGACATGACCGGTGGCGTAGCCATTTGATTTCAACAACTCGGCAATTGTCAGCTCACTCGCCGGCATTCCTTCATGCCCTTTTTCGGAGGACACATTGCTGGGAACACCTGCTCGTGCGGGAAAACGTCCCGTCATCAATCCGGCTCGTGATGCCGAACAGATCGCCGAGGGTGCCAACATCTGCGTAAACCGAACCCCCGTCTTCGCCAATCGATCGATATTCGGAGTCTCCAAATCCTTCGATCCATAGCAGTTAGCGTCGATCGACCCCTGATCGTCCGCATAGATGATGATGACGTTCGGTTTCTCATCCGCTCGGCTCACCACTGTGGGGGCCGTCCAACCGACGCCAACCAAGACCACGATGACAATACAACGCAGTTTATTCATGAAACGAGGGTCGAACATTCCGTGGTCCTAGGAAAGCTCAGAATTCCCGCTGTCACGCCAGTTGAGAACACTGGCTTCACGTCAATCCCCCCTCCAATGGGTGAATCGCCACGTCCACCGACTCGACATAGGCGACATGCTCAGGGCGTCCGACAGGGACCGAGAGACCAGCGGCCACGATGGGATCGACCTGAAAATCCGTCACTTCGGCAGGTCGAAAACGATAAGGCGGATGGGAGACATTGCCTCGAAACAGTTTTCCCGCACTCTCGTCCCGGGAGAAAAGGAGATAACGCTCCACCAAGAAGAAATCGAGACTTCCGGGAACGGCTTCTTCCTCGCGAGATCCCGTCGCGCCACGGTAGCGAAAACTCGCGTCGGCAGCGCCTTGGAATCGCCGACTCCGGTAATCAATCCATCCGCTGTCAGGGTCACGATTCACCGCCATCTCTGCATGATGGTAGGGCAGATGAAAGGCCTTTCTCGCGATCTTCACTGCGATCCACCGAGCTGCATCCAGAGAATAGAACCACACTCCTGGCCGACCCGCCTCGTCATAGACATAGGTGCGCACGTTCATTTCGGGAAATGCCGATAACCAAGGGAGCGCCGGCAGACCACGCGGTCGAATCCCTTCCATTCGAAACGGAAACAATCCAACCCAGGCTCGTCCATCATGGGTATCCACCGTCAACCCGGCGGGCAGCGACTGCTGAATTTCCAAAGGATCGTAAGACCAGTGGAGAAACAGCAATTCAGACCAGCGCTGATACATCACTGGCGACTCACCTCGCTTGGCCTCGCGCTGGGCGAGACGATCCTGAATCTCTGGAAGGGGTGGAACCATCACCTCAGTTACGTTTCCAAAAGAAAAGAGGCATCAGGGTACGGTCTACGACCTCACCCTGTTGCCTCTGTGAAAGAAGAGATGCGTGGTAACGCTCAGCCTTCGCCAAGCAATTTGCCGAGCTGCTGTTCGAGCATGTCGCCACGCAGATCGGTCACGACGATCTTGCCGTCCTTGCCAATCAGGAAGGTGGCGGGAATCCCGCGAATGCCAAACTCCTTGGCGAGATCGTTCTCCCACCCCTTGCCATCGAAATACTGGGGCCAGGTCATTTTCCGCTGTTTTACAAAGCCTTCCAACGCTCCTTTGTCCTGATCCAGCGAGA
Organism: Verrucomicrobiia bacterium; assembly: GCA_020440025.1. Classification (GTDB taxonomy): domain Bacteria; phylum Verrucomicrobiota; class Verrucomicrobiia; order Verrucomicrobiales; family DEV007; genus JAEUHH01. The sequence goes on along the minus strand of JAGROX010000121.1, from coordinate 7,893 downwards.
TGCCGATAATCTCAAATCCCTTGTCGTGATACTTCTCGTAGGCACTGATGACATTGGGAAGCTCACCGACACACGGCCCGCACCAGGTCGCCCAGAAATCGACCAGAACCACCTTGTCGGTCATCTTGGAGAGATCGACCTCAGTGCCATCCATCGCGGTAAAGGCAATGTCCATGGTGTCTCCCGGCGATGGCATTGCCAACTGGGAGGTCATGCCGTCGAGGAACTGCATGATCTGAGGTCCTTGGGGATTGCTCTTCAGGTCTTCTTTGGCCTGTTCGATGAAGGCCTTGGCCTTGTCTTTCTGACCAGCCTTGGTGTAGGCGGCAAACAGTGGTTGAATGACCCCACCGATCAATTCCTGAAGATTGGCGTCGGCACCCTTCGCCATGCTGTCATAGCGCTTCTGGAGAATAGGGGCTGCTTTTTCGGCCTGATCCATTTCCAAATAGGCATCGACCAACATCGCCTCGGCATCCGCTGCGTCGGCGGCATCCGGGGTGGCGGCCAGATAGGCGGCAAGCGCCTCGGCCTTCTGTGATTCAAATTTCTCGAAAATGGCGCGGGCATCTTCGGCGCTGGCAGGCAGCGTGAGTGACACGAGCGCGCTCGCGAGTACGGGAAGGAGAGTGTGATGGGGTTTCATAAGGCTGTGTTCAGGGAAGACGATCAGCGAAGGATCGCGAATCATTTTTTTCGAGCTAGTTCGATTCAATAGACGAACTGCCCCGGGAAAACTTAGAGAAACTGCCCTCGATCCACGGCGGGACGAAGGCCGATGCCGTCAATCTCGAGGTGCTCCTCTCGACCGTTCACGTTGATAATGTAGACGCCGGGAGCGAGCCCGCCGATCTCGATGGGTATTCGACGCTGAAAAGGAACCCGGGCAGCGCCCTCCGCCACTTGAATCGGCAGCTGTTCGTGAATTTCAATGTAGAGTCGATACCCCTCGCGCCATTGACGGGGCTCGACCATTTGCGCCTCGGCACTGGTCAGGCTTCCGGAGACATCGGCATAGGCTTCGATTCTCCCCTGAAACTCTCCGGAAAATACTTTCAGAGACTCGATTTGAACTGGCGAGGGCGGTGGCGGTTTTAAGGCAGTCTGACAAGAGGCCGCGAAAAAAGCCAGAGTTAGCGTAGCGAGAAGGGCGAACGAACGATTCATGACGGGGGGGGGAAGTGTAGGAGATCATGGCTCAGTCTCCAGAAGATTTTCGGGCAGATTTGCCTAGATCAGCACTGTTTCCTCTTCAATGACGATCGGCTCACGGGATGATTTCACGGATTCAACGAAATGCGCCTCGGTGTCGGCAAATCCGGGGGTGATTTCGAAAGCCACGGTCGGCAAGCCGGTGTCGTCCGTTTCCAACTCGATCCCGGCGGCTTTCACCCAACGGGCGTACTGTCGCAGCTGATCGTCGCGCGACGTCTGGGGCGAATCGCTTCCCTCCGCATTCTTCACCGGAGAAAAATCGTCCTCTCTTGCGGTTTCGATGATCACCGGATTTTTGGCGAACGGCAGGGCATCAAAGACGAACATCTCAAACTTGTAGGCATTGGGTTCGTCGGGTGCGATCACCACTCCCGCCTCATCGACAAAGGACACCTTCTTGTGAGCCTTGTGAAAAGGCAGTTCGGCGCCAGCGTCACCACCACTTCCCAATCTCCTCACGAAATCACGATCGAACAAATGAATGGCGATGCTGCCGGCACGGAATCGCAACTCACCGGCAGCGTCTCTCTCTGTCGCCAAGCGCTCTGGCATATCCGAATACTCGATGACGACATCCCGCCCCGACCCGTCGCGGCAAAATACGCCCACTTTTTCCTCGGGAGCGACCTTGGGAAGCGCCTTGCTCGACATCTCCGATTCGGCCAGCAAATGAAAGCCGATGAACGCCGGGTCGAGACAGCGCACCAGTGGATTATCCACTTGAAAATAGCTGATGGTGTCGACGCCATCCGCTTCCATCCGATCGATGGCACCACTGCGAACCAACGCCCGCAGTGAGCCTCCATGACCATCGGGACTCAGCGCGACGGATCCCTTATCCGCGAGCAGGATCTTGCCCTGTTCATCAACCGCCGGCATCAGACCTTGGCTGAAAAAATGAACCCGCTCCGGGTTGAGTCCGAAAAATCCGTGACGTTCGAAAAACGCGACCGTCTCCTCGTGATTGATCACCGAGGTCATGATGAACCAGGGAATCGGCTTGCCATAGAGAACACTGGCGGCCCCAATTTTTTCCGCAAAGACTTGGAACAGCGAAGCCCGCCGAATCGGCGTCACCGGAAACGTACCCTTGGGCCCGTCAAATCCCAGTCGAGTCCCCTGCCCGCCAGCCACGGTGAAAGCGGCCACTCGTCCCGACCGCAGGGCCGCCTCACCGGTTTCGAAGGCTTCCCGCCACTTTGCGGCATCGCCTCCGTTGCGTGGCAGCGGAATGAAATCGGCCGGCTCCAACTGATCCGCCAAGGCTTCGTTTCCACCCGACGGATTTCGCACCAGCGTCTCAAACAAGCGCGCCACCTCACCCAAATCAATTGCGCTGGCTTCTCTCGTGAGCGCGTCCTGCTGCTCGGAATTCAGCTGGTCAAAAAAGCGAAAAACTTGTCCCTGACCGTGATCTTCATAGTCGTGTCGCGGATGAATCATAGGCCTCCAAGGTGCCCCAGATCTCCCCGTCACGAAAGTTAAGATTTCTCAACTATCGGCGGGACGCCCCAATTCCACTGAGCGATCATGGGCAGAGCGAATGGCTTCGCGCACGATTCCTTCGAAGCCATTTCCACGAAATGATTCCAGCGCAGCAAAGGTGGTTCCATTGGGACTGGTCACATTTTCCCGCAACTGCGTCGGGCTTTCACCCGTCTTCAGCAACAGCTCTGCCGCTCCTGCTACGGTGTGAACCGCGAGGTCGAGCGCCGTTTTCTCATCCAAGCCCTGATCGATGCCTCCCTGCACCATGGCTTCGACCATCAGAAACACATAGGCCGGTCCTGAACCACTGACGGCGGTCACCGCATCGAGCAGGTTTTCCGGGACTTGCGTGACATAGCCAACCGCCGACAACAACTTCTCGGTCAGGGCGGCATCGGCCTCCGAGGCGGAGGTTCCCAGAGAGTATCCCGACGCACCGCGACCCACCAAGGCGGGCGTGTTGGGCATCACCCGAACCACCCGATGATGACCTGCAGTGGCGGTCTCGATGGTTGCAATCTGGATTCCAGCAGCGATCGAAATCAGCAACCGATCCCGGGTTTCTCCCAGTTCGGCCAGCATTCCGCCAAAAGTCTGGGGCTTGACACATAGCAGCACCGTTTCCGCCTGAGCCGCCACCGCGGCATTCGATCCTGCCGCCACGACTCCGTAATCGGCGACCATCGCATCGACGGCTTCCGCATACGCATCGTGCGCAAAAACTTCCTGAGGCGAGTAAAGTCCCGCTTCCAGAATTCCGCCGAGCAGGGCACGGCCCATTTTTCCACAGCCAATGATACCGAGAGTCATGGATCGTATTTCGACGTGGAAAGCGCGGCTGTCCAGTGACCATCGCCGGTGTCGCTATGACCGTGACTCGATCGACTCAAGAGGGTATGGTCGCCGACTCAACCCTGTTGACTCGCCTGTCCTCATGAAACGGTGCATCCTCTTCCTCGCTCTGTCGGTGTGCGCACCTTCCGTCGAGGCCCATCTTTTTCTCTACGAAAATGTGGAATGCAATCTTCACGACACCAGAAAAACGCGAATCGAATTCTCGATCCACGCGCCCGAACTGCCAACGGCCGTGGCGAGAGGAATCGATCCCGCCTCGGTCGATGAAACCTGGCTGCAGGGACTCGATAAAGAAACGATCGAGGTTTTGAAGAACGAAGCGGGAGCTTTCATTCGAGAAACCTTTCTTCTTCAGCTGGGAAATGAGGAATGGATCAAAAAATGTGTGATCGAATTTGAGTCCGTTGATCGCATTCAACATCCGCCGCCTGAAACCCAACTGCCATCCGGCTGCCTTCTGGCGACGGTGTGGATCAACAATCCGGAATCTTCCCTTCCCTTGACCGTTGGCTTTGCCCCGACCGCTCAAAAGCGACTGATGGTTGCGATCGCCCGACCGGCGGCGTTCCCAGAAGTTCACGACCTTGCGCCGGGAGAATCTGTCAGCATTTCTTTGCCGACACCACCCCCGCCGCCGGTCGTCCCGGAGGTGATCGTCGCGCCTCCTAGTTCACGAAGTCCGTGGATTCCCTGGCTGGTGGTGACGACGACCTGCGGCCTCGGACTTGGCCTTTTTCTCCGGCGAAAACGAAGTCGCTGAAAACTCTTCGCCTGAAGGCTTGCCATGAGCCCTCAAATTTTCCGACAATCGCGCCCATGCGAGTTTTCCAACAACTCAAACTCTCTGCTCTCCTTTGTCTCTCGATATTGGGACCACTGGTAACGGCAACCCTGAACGCTCAGGAATCACCTCTACCAGAAGGCATCCGGTTCGTGGAGAAACTACCGGTCAACGGATTAACGATTCACGTGGGAGAACGTTCGCTCGCGATGTATCGACCGGCGAGCAACGCCGAAAGCGATAAGACGCCGGTTGCGATTTTTCTCACTCACGCTCGCCGAGACTTGACGACCGGCGCACGCCCCCTGGTGAAGGACACTCGGATTTTTGTTCCTGCGATTCCCGAAGGAACCGAGGAAATGGCCGAGATCTTCACCAAACCTCAGATTCATTGGAAGGCGTGGTGGGAAAAACGGTTCGACTATTACGGCCAGCAGGTGACCCGCGTGCCAGTGAGGCGCTTGCCTCCATCCGGAGTCGTGAAGGACGGCGACCACATTGAGCTGAGCGGCGAATCCATCGAGGTCATGGCCACGCCCGGCGTCACTCGGGAGGGCGTCACCTACCTCATCGAGCGCGGCGGAAAGCGGATTGCTTTCTCCGGAAACCTCATCCTCGAAGGCGGGCGCGTGCCAGATCTTTACAGTTTTCAGGAGGCGATTGTTGATGCCAAAGTCGGCGCCTATCATGGTTACGCCGGTCGTTTCGGTCCGTGGATCGAGAGTCTGGAGAAACTGGCCGCAAAAAAGCCCGACGTCATCGTCCCGAGCCAGGGACCGCTCATCACCGATCCTCAGGCGGACATCGCAAAAGCCATAGAGCGGGCTCGGGCCATCTACGCGAACTACCTTTCCACCAACGCGCTGCATTGGTATTTCGGCGAGGAAAGGATGCGCACCTGCGCGGACAAGGTGCTGGGATCCGATGCACCGATGGAGTCCATGCCGATGGCAGAACACATCGATTTACCTGCCTGGGTTCAGCACATTGGGACGACCAAGTTGCTGGTTTCGAAAGACAAGGTTGGCTTTGCGCTCGACGTCGGCAGCCCCAATGCTCTCAAGACCCTTCAAGAGGCCGTCGCGAATGGGCTGGTGACCAAAATCGAAGGCATCTGGGTGACGCATCGACACAACGACCACACTCAAGCCGTTCGCGACGCCCAAGAAGCGCTGGGCTGCCCGGTTTATGCGATCGAGTCGGTCGCTGAAGCCCTGACGAACCCGGGCGCTCATTTTTCGCCAGGGATCTCGGCCAACGCAGTGAAGGACGTGAAGGTGGTCGCTGACGGCGAAACCATGGCTTGGCGCGAGTTCGATTTCACGTTCCGGTTCTTTCCCGGTCAGATGCTGGACCACGGGGCGATGTTGGTTCAGCCGAAGGAGAAAACCTCCGATCCCATCTTCTTTATCGGCGACTCTTTTTCCCCCTCGGGCATCGATGACTATTGCCTGATGAACCGCAACCTGATGCGCGAGGACTCGGGCTACCTGAAGTGCTTTCAAATCGTTCGCGAGGAACTGCCTGAAAATTCCTGGTTGGTGAACCAACACATTCCGCATCTGTTTCGGTTTACCGACAAAGAACTCGATCACCTCGAGACTCGCTATCGGGAACGGATCGCAATGATCGCCGAGTTCACCCCGTGGGATGATCCCAACTACGCGATCGATGAGCAATGGGCCTGGCTTTTCCCCTATGGCCAGGAGGTGAAGCGCGGCGAAAAATTTACCGTGACGCTGCGAGTGATGAATCACTCGAAGATTGACCGGGAGTTCCGTGTCCGCTCTCATTTCCCAAAATCCTTGATCCAAATGAAGGCGACTCTCCCATCGCTGAAAATTGCGGCCAGAGAAAGTGGCGAACTGACGATGGAAGGCCGTGCCCTGGAGGACGCCGCACTTGGCGTCCAGATGATCACGCTCTCGCTTTCCAGCGATGGATTGGATCTGCCTCACTGGTGCGAGGCGATGGTCAAGGTGGTGAAGTAGCTGGTCAACTTTGCCACGCCACGGCAAGCGTTAGCTCTTTAAATCAAACGCGGAATCTCTGCGACTCCGTGTCTTGACCTGCAAAAAGGTTGTTCCCGAGACTCAATCTCAGTCTTTACTTAGAATAATTCTTGATCTCAATAAGAGTCCGGGTATCCCTTAAGGGTCGTAACCCCCTTTAGCCCCCAGAACCATGCCTACCGAACGCCAGACCATGCCAGAACCTTCGACCCATAGCGGGTTCGGAGATTTTCGCATGACGAAACAACGCAAGGTCGTCTACGAAGTCCTCATGGATGAACGTGATCACCCCACGGCGTCGGAAGTTTTCATGCGCGCCAAGGGTCAGATGCCCGGGATTTCGTTGGCCACGGTCTACAACTGTCTCGAAACGATGACCCAGGCAGGCCTGATCAAGCAGGTCAATGTGGACCGGGAAGCCTCGCGCTACTGCCCCAATCTCCGCCCCCATGCCCACTTTTTCTGCTCGGAATGTCACCAGATTTCCGACATCGACCTTCGCAATCACGCCGACATCGCTGCGGTTTGGGACATGCCGGAAGGTTCCCGAATTGATCATGTCGACGTTGCCATGAAGGGCGTTTGCCCTCACTGCGGTGCCGCCAAACAAAAAACTTCATCCTGAGCGACCTGCTTTCCCTTTTCCCACTTTTACCAAACCGATGAACCAACACCTCTCCATTCAAGATCTGCACGTCTCCGTCGACGGCACCGAAATCATCAAGGGACTGAGCCTCGATATTCCGAAGGGCGAAGTCCATGCCATTATGGGCCCCAATGGCTCCGGGAAATCCACCCTCTCCAAGGTGATGGCTGGTCACAACGACTATGAAGTCACCGGCGGCAAAGTGCTGATGGATGGCGTCGACCTGTTGTCGATGGAGATCGACGAGCGGTCCCGCGCCGGGTTGTTTCTGGCTTTCCAGTATCCGCATGAGATCCCCGGCGTGAGCAATGCCAACTTCATCCGCGCGGCCCTGCAAGCTCGACTGCCAAAAGGTGAAGACATTGATGCGGTGGCCTTTTACAAGGAGATGTATGCCAAAATGGACGAGCTGGAGATGGACCGGAAGTTCACCGGACGCTCAGTCAACGAAGGCTTCTCTGGCGGGGAGAAAAAGCGCAACGAGATCCTCCAGATGATGATGCTCAAACCGTCCTACGCCGTTCTCGACGAAACTGACAGCGGTCTGGATATCGACGCCCTCCGCATCGTTTCCCAAGGGGTCAACGCCATGCGCTCGCCCGACCGCGGC
>JAGROX010000121.1:0-255 GCA_020440025.1 Verrucomicrobiia bacterium | reverse complement strand
TCGACTACATCGTGCCGGACAAGGTTCATGTGATGTTTGACGGTCGCATCGTCCGCTCCGGAGAGAAGGAACTCGCGCTCGAACTGGAAGAAAAGGGCTACGACTGGGTGAAGGAAGAACTCGCCGCCTGAGTCCTGAATTCCGAAACACAAAATCATTTTTCGCCATGCCACACGACAACGCCACCTTGGAAGCGGTCTCCATCGACCAGACTGAAGGCAACTTCAGTTTTCCGGAAAACTACGAGTTCAACGC
>JAGROX010000473.1:973-2250 GCA_020440025.1 Verrucomicrobiia bacterium | reverse complement strand
CGCCCTGCCCGAGAGCAATGCGACGCCAGTTCGGACCGGGCAAAATGGCTGGACTCCGGGCCGGGGTGCGCTAGTTATGTTGCCCTTTTTGGCTTTCTCCATCTACCAGAACGCGACATGTCCGCCGCTCAGTATCAACAGACTCTTACCTCCTCCGCGACCCTCGCCGGCACCTCCCTCCATACCGGTGAGAAGGTCACGTTGACGATGAAACCCGCGCCTGCCGGGCATGGAATCAAATTTCGCCGCGTTGATCTGGACGACCAACCTTTCATCGACGCCCACGTCTCCAATGTGCAGACCGTAGAGCGCGCCACGACGCTCGCCCAAGGTTCGGTCAAGGTTCACACCGTCGAGCACGTCATCTCCGCCCTCGTCGGCATGGGAGTGGACAATGCCATCATCGAAATGGACGCCAACGAGCCGCCTATCGGTGATGGCTCGGCCCGGCCCTATGTCGAATGCATCAAGAAAGCCGGCATCGCCAAGCAGGAAGAGTTCCGCAGTGTTTTTGAAATCCGCGAGCCCATTCACATGGAGACTCGCGGGGGCAGCCTCATCACCATCGTACCGGACAAGAGTTTCCGCATTTCCTGCACCCAGGTCGGTCCCGACGGGCGGATGGCCCAGTATTTTTCCTCCGAAATCACCCCGGAACTCTACGAGACCGAGATCGCCCCGGCCCGGACCTTTGTTTTTTACGAGGACGTCCAGCCACTGATGGAGAAAGGCCTCATCAAGGGCGGCAGTCTCGAAAACGCCGTCGTCATTCGCGGCGAGTCGGTGATGAGCAAGGAGCCGATGCGTTTTCCGGAAGAGTTTGCCCGTCACAAGATTCTCGATCTCATCGGCGACCTGATGCTGAGCGGCAAACGCATCATGGGGCACGTCATCGCCGTGAAGCCCGGGCACGGTCCCAACACGGAAATGGCCCAATCTTTGGTGAAGGTCTTCCAAAAGGCCCAGGCGATGCGCCCTCCGATGAGCATTCCGACGGGCGAGGCCGTGCTCGACAACATAGAGGTTCAAAAAGTGCTCCCTCATCGCTATCCCTTCCTCATGGTTGATCGGGTGGTGAATTTCGAAGGCGACACCAAATGCACCGGCATCAAGCAGGTGACGATCAACGAACCCTATTTCCAGGGGCATTTCCCCGGCCATCCCGTCATGCCGGGCGTCCTTCAGGTCGAAGCCATGGCCCAAGTCGGCAGCATCATCCTGCTGCGCCAGCCCGAGCATCAGGGCAAGATCGGCTATTTCATGAGTGCCGATAAGGT
>JAGROX010000473.1:0-903 GCA_020440025.1 Verrucomicrobiia bacterium | reverse complement strand
CGCCGCAGCATCGCCTCGGCCCGCTGCCGATGTTTTGTCAACGGTCAGGTGGTGTCCGAGGGCGAGCTGAAATTTGCCGTGGTCGACGGTTGATCGCGGCCCGGACATCGGCGATCAGATGTGCCTGAAGAACTGATATGGCGACCGAGATTCATCCGACCGCAGTGGTCGATCCAAAGGCCGAGCTGGGCACCAACGTCCAGATCGGTCCCTATGCGGTCATTCGCGCCGGGGTGCAACTTGGCGACGGGTGTGTCGTTCACAATCACGTCACTCTCGATGGACCGTCCCAGATCGGACCGAACAATGTCTTCTTCTCCTACGCGTCCATCGGACAGCGTACCCAGGATCTAAAGTATGACGCCGAACCGACCTGGTTGCGGATTGGCGAGGGCAATACTTTTCGCGAATTCACCACCGTAAATCGCGCCACCGCACCTGGCGACGCCACCGTCATCGGCAGTCACGGAAACTTCCTCGCCTACGCGCACATCGCCCACGATTGCGTGGTCGGCGATCACTGCATCTTTTCCAACAACGGCACCCTGGCGGGACACGTCACTGTGGGAAATCACGTCGTCATCGGCGGACTCACTGCGGTGCATCAGTTCTGCCGCATCGGCGATCACGTTATCACCGGGGGTTGTTCCAAGATTGTCCAGGACATCCCGCCTTTCATGATCGCCGACGGCAATCCCGCCAAGGTTCGCGCCGTCAATGTCGTCGGCATGCAGCGCCGCGGATTTGACGAGGTCGCCATCCGGGCCGCCAAGCGCGCGCATCGCAAACTCTATCGGGAATCCCTCACCATCTCAGCCGCCATCGCCGAGTTGGAAAGCGAGGACGACCCGTCAGGGGTCTACGCCCAGGTCGTCGCTTTCGCGCGCTCGACTGAGCGCGGGA
>JAGROX010000472.1 GCA_020440025.1 Verrucomicrobiia bacterium | reverse complement strand
GATGCCAGTTCAAAGATTTTGATCGATGCCAACCCCATTGCCGGTTTCCTCGGTTCCAACGACCACTTCATGAACGCCAGCCTGCTCTACTCTCCGGTCGTCGGCGCCACGGTTCCCAATGTCTCCCTCGGGGGTGGTCTCGTGTTTCTCCCGAGCGAAGCGAATCACTTCAAGTTCCTGGTACTCGGCACCAACGAGTCGGCCGGCATCGACCCCTTCGAGGCCTACGAGGGCACGACCTTCCTCGGCGAGTGGGCCACCAAATACGAACTCGGCGGCCAACCAGGCGGCATGACCTTCTCCGCCTCCTACGGCATTGACCAGGAACGCTTCCGGGTCTCGGAGGATCCCCGGATCCTGATTCGCGATTACGTCACCGGGCAGTCCCTGACCACCGACGAGGACTCGTGGGCCATCATGTGGAACGGCTTCCAGTATCTCTCCGGTGACGAGACCGGTGGTTGGGGCCTTTTCGGACGCCTCGGCTTCGCGGACGAGGACACCAGCGCCATCAACTTTGCCGCGGCAGCCGGGGTCGGTGGCGTCGGCCTGATTCCTGGACGCGACCGGGATCGCTGGGGCATCGGGGTGTTCCACCAGCAGTTCTCCGATGGCGGTCTTCTTTCCACCTTCGGCATCGAAGACGAAACCGGCGGCGAAATTTTCTACAACATCGTCATGTGCCGCGGTGCCAGCCTCACCCTCGACGCCCAGGTGATCGATTCGGCCATCCCGGCGGCCGGCACCGTCGTGGTGCTCGGAGCGCGGGTCGGCGTCCAGTTCTGATCCATCGAGATCGGGGCGACTCCGGATATCTCACCATACTCGCCCAATGCCCCCGCATCGTCGCGGGGGCAAGAGGCACTTGGGGGGCACGGATCCTGCATTTATTGCATTTATTAATTGTCGAACCAGAGCATAGCCCACCTCAAGCATTTCACAGGACCATGAACACCACCTCACCGAGGAGGCGAGCCCTCCCTCATCTGAAAGCGACTATTCCCACCAGTCCGACCCGATTGATCTTCGCTACGGTGCTATTGGCGGGCACGCTTTCTGCGCAGGATCACGAGACTCCCCCCACTCTCAATGCCGCCGATTTGCTCGACACCCCCTGGTTGAAGAGCGATCTCCATGTGGTGGAATCCGAGGTGATCACCGAGTCAGGCTTGGACCGATTCATCGTGCGGACTGCAGCGGGAGTGGAAGTCGTGCATGGGAACGAACTGGTCCGGAAACGGATTCGCGAAATCCACGCCGCCGCCGCGTTGGACCAGAAGACTCTCGCCGGAGCGGCGGTGAAAGGTGTCGTCAACGAGGGCATCGACAGCGCCAAGACCCTCGGAGGCGCCTTGAAAAAACCGGTACGCACCGTCTTCAACATCCCCAAAGGCATCGCCTCCATCGCACAACGGTCGGCCGGATCGGTGGAGAACAAGACCAAGTCCGGGGGCAACTACACCGGCGGCCCTCTCAAAGACTGGTTCCAGGTCAGCGAAGCCAAACTGGAGCTGGCGGCAAAACTCGGCGTCGATCCTTACACGGATTACGAGCCGCTCGCCAAAGAGCTGAGCCGACAGTCCGGAACTTCGGCCGTCAGCGGCATCTGCTTGCGTCTGCTCGTGCCGGGCGATGGCATCATCGGCGCGGCCGAGGCGGGCGAGCAAGCCCGGCATTTGAACGATGTCTACGCCACCGCGCCTTCCCAGCTTTTCCAGGAAAACCTCCGGATGCTGGGTGAACTCGGCGTCTCCAAGGACAGAGCGACTCAGTTCCTGAGCAGCCCGATCTATTCGCCCGCCGACCAGAGCCTGATCGTGCGCACCCTGTCCACCGTGGGCAAGCCCGATGGTGTCACCGAACTGCTCGACGCCGCCGAACAGGTGGAAAACCGCGATCAGGGTTTCCTGTTTCGCCGCAGCATGGAATGGCTGCATCACCATCACCAGTCGGGACAAGCTCTGGTGGCATGGGTGAATTTCGCGGGATACCCGGCAGCCATCGCGACCGACCGGCAACTGGTAGTGCCGGTCTACGCGGACCATCTCTACTGGACCCAGACCGCCGCCGGTGCGGTGGAAGCCCTCGCCACCGCGCGACAACAGTCGGGCACCCAGTCCACGGCCTTGCTGACTCCCGCCGTGGTGAGCCCCCGTCTCGGAAAGGAACTCGCCTCCCGTGGCGTTCAGGTCATCCCGACGCCTCGCCCCTGAGGGCACATGGATCACATCACATTTCCCGCCTCGCATAGACGATGAACAGGACATCCAGCGCCAATCCGGCTGATCAAAAACACTCCCGGCCACACACCCACGCTCTGCTGACACTTGCCCTCGCGCTTTCGCTGAGCGCCTGCTCGACGGTCAGCGTCAAGACCGATTCGAATCAGGTGACCAAGGAGAGCCTGCGTTCGGCACAGATGCTGGGCAAACTGGTGACCACCCCGGTGTCCCTGCTCGGCAACGTGGCGACCACCAGTACCGATATCCTCAAGCAGGCCACCCGACTGGAATCCCAAGACCGCGAAGTTGACGCGGCGGGCTGCTACCTCAAAGCGGCCGTCGACGCCTATCAACTGCTGGCTTCCGGCGCGGAGCCACCCGGTTCCGAAGCCGAAAAGGCACTCATCGATCTTCACAACCTGTCCCTGTCACGCTTCGCCGAGCTATGGATGCACGATCCCCGCAGGGATGGCACACCGGGGCCCTTCGAGTTCAGCTGCAATGGAGAAAAGATCGATGCCCAACTGTCTCCCGGCTCGACCTACCACTCCGGCTATTTCGATCGCGCCATACCCGCCGCCGCAGTGAAGCAGAAGGGGGTCGTCAGCAAGACCCGTGACGGGCTGGGCGCCGCCTTCGTCGGCATCCGGGAACAGCGCCCCGAGAGAGCCAAGGAGCTGAAATTCTATCCCCCCAAAGGCCTGCATGTGCCGGTGACCCTCACCATGGACAACTGCCGCACGGGATCCGATGGCAAGACACGCGTGACCGTTTCCTTGCGCAATCCGATGCTCGAACAGACCGTGAAGCTCAATGGCCGCAGCGTCCCCATCGCGGCCGACTTCACAGCCCCTATCGCCGTGATCCTGGCGGGACGCAGCGAGACCATGTGGGGCTTGGAGGGCTTCTTCGAAGCCGATCAGAGGGTCAATCAGTCCGGCATATTCCTCACCGAGCCCTATGATCCGAAGCGTATCCCGGTACTGCTCATCCACGGCCTGGTCTCAGTCCCCATCATCTGGCGGGACATCGTTCCCTCGTTCACTTCCGAGCCCGAGCTCTCGACTCGCTATCAATTCATGGTTTTCACCTATCCGAGCAGCTATCCCATCGCCGAATCCGCGCTGCTGTTGCGTGAACAACTGGCGGCCATGCGGGCGCATTTCGATCCCGAGGGAGACGATCCCCTGTCGCGCAACATGGTGGTGGCGGGGCACAGCATGGGAGGCATCCTGACTCACACGCTGGTGGCCGACATCGGTGACAACCTGTGGAAGGTATTCAGCGACGAGCCTTTCGACAGCCTCCCCATCGACCCCGCGCGGAAGGAAAACATCCGCGAAATGCTTTTCTTCGATCCGGATCCGGCCGTGCGACGCGCCATTTTCATCTCCGCCCCCCATCGCGGCGCCAACATGGCCACGGGCGGGCTGGTGGGACTGATCTCCCGCACCGCCTCGCTGCCCACAGACATCCTAGAGGCGACCACCAACGTCATCGAACCCTCCACCGGCGCAAAACTTGGCCTCAAAGTCAGCCTCGACAAAAAAGTCACCGCCGTGCAATCCCTGGAACCCGACGCCCCCATGGTGCAGGCGCTCGATGTCTCCCCCTACCGCCGCGGCATCATCTACCACAGCATCATCGGCGATCGCGGCAAAGGCGACACACCCGACAGCTCGGACGGCGTGGTCGAATACTGGAGTTCCCATCAGGAAGGAGCCGCCTCCGAGTTGATCGTCCCCACCGATCACGGCGCCTACAAAAGTCCCTTGGCCATCGACGAGATCAAACGGAT
>JAGROX010000471.1 GCA_020440025.1 Verrucomicrobiia bacterium | reverse complement strand
TCTCAGAGGATCGCACCACCCTGTCACTGAAACTCCCGCTCAAGGCGGAGTTCATCTACGAGTTTCAGTTGCCAGAACTCGCCTCGCGATCGGGGCTCCGCCTCGAGAACAATTTCGGCTACTACACCCTGAATCAATTGCTGCCATGAAGTGCTTCGCCATTGTTTTTCTCATCGCGTCCTTCGCGCAGGCCGCATCCGCCAAGGACGGCACCGATATTGTCGTGGGAGACACCACTCTCGTGCAACGCTGCATCCTGAAAGGCGCCGAATCCACGCGGATGATTGCGGTCGGGCAACCGGGCGGATTCAACTATGCCTTTGACGCGGTCCGCTGTGCGCCGACTTCCGCGTGGCTGGGTGGGTTTCTTGATTTTTCGGGTGAGACCAATGCTCGCGGCGGCAATGGTTGCAAGCCACTGGGAGTGCAACAAACCCTCGGCATCGACGACGTGCCGCTTCGGATCGGAACCCCTGACGCGCTTCCCGGCTCGCTCCGTTTTCACGGGTATCGCCGTGATGCGAAAACGGGCGAACCCACCTTCCTGTTCGAAGTGGATGGCGTGGCCGTAGAGCAGCAGATCCATTCCCCGTCGCCCGGTGTGGTTTCCCTGACATTGACCTTTCCCGGTGAGACGACCAAAAAGAAATTCTACCGGATCGATCCGACCCCGCATCTTCAACTCGTCCTCGGTGACGGATTGCGCTGGGCCGGTCCCGGAGTCATTGAAATCCCTGCCGCCCGGAAGGACGCCCAACTCACGATTCACCTGAAGGCCGTCGGAAAAGCTTTTGTCAGGGAAGTGGAAACTCTGTCGGGCGTGGAAATTTTTCGCAATTTCTGCAGCGCCTGTCATTCCATCGATGGAACCAAATTGATCGGCCCCAGCTTCCAAGGGCTCTGGGGACGCGAAGCACTCGTCATCCGAAACGGAGCGTCAGAAACCATCAAAGTAGATGAAGACTACCTCCGTGAGTCCATCCTCAAACCCCAGGCGGCGATCGTGAAAGGATACGAAGCCGTGCCGATGGCGGATTTCTCAGCGGCTTTGACCAAGGAACAGATTGAGGGTTTGATCGAATTTCTTAAGGAAATGAAATAGGATGACGGCATTTTCGGAGCTGGTTTGCGATGGTTACCGCTCATTCAGAAGCCGCCTTCTCTCATGAAATCCCGTTTCCGTTTCCTTCTCCTTGCTACCTCGTTCGCCACCTCCCCGTTGATGGCGGCACCCATCGAGTAGACCAGAGTGGACCTATGGCATCATCCGCGTACGCACAAAGTCAGGGAAGCGCTGATGAATGACGACGTTCTTGTCGTTCGTCAATCGTGGCCCCGGCGTGCTGCGACCTTCCCGGATATCGCCCTTCAGAGCCTCTACCATCGAAGCGACACGCGCGGGGTGATCGGCGGCCAAGTTGTGATCTTCGTGAGGATCGGTCGCAAGATTGAAAAGTTGAACGAAGGGAGATTTCAGGAGATCTTCACGAGTCGGCTTCCCTTCAAAATCGACCAGCGCCTGCTTCCAGCTGACGGTGGAGAGTGGCTCGATCAGCCATTGATCACTCGCACCGCTGCCCGGACAAAGACACAGTTTCCAATCGCCTTCGCGGACCACGAAACTCTCCTGGGCGGACTGCATGATGAGGTGCTGGCGATTCGAGGGAGCAGTAGGATCGCGAAGCACGCTGGCGAAACTGATTGAATCGGGAGCTTCATCATCGCCCAACTCGACTCCCGTCAGCTCGGCAAAGGTCGCCATGAGGTCATTGAGACCGACCAAGGCATTGCTCGTGCTACCGCCTTTGATGACCGCCGGCCAATGAGCGATCAGGGGAACGCGAAGGCCACCCTCATAGACGCTGAACTTGAATCCGCGATGCGGTCCGCTCGGGAAATGCCCTTTTTCCTCCAGCAAATGAATCTGGCCCGGAGTGGCCTTGAGAATGTTGCCCGCGTAACAGGCCGCGCCGTGATCGGAGGAAAAGAGCACGAGAGTGTTTTCATCGAGCCCCTGTTTCTTCAAGGCCTTCATCACCCGCCCCACCGAATGATCCACTTCCATGACGAAGTCGCCGTAGACGCCCAACTTGCTTTTCCCCTGCCAGTTCACTCCCGGGCTGATCGGTGTGTGCGGTCCGGTGAGCGCGAGGAACATGAAGAAAGGCGTGTCCACACTTTGCTTCGAAAGATAGGCCTCGGCTTCGGTGTAGAAAGTTTCCAGCACCTCGTGATCCTCGAAATCCTCTGCCGCCGGCCCGACCCGATTGAAGGCACTCCAGCCCTTCTGAGCCGTGATCTCGCCCTGCCACTCGTTGTTGCGCACGTAGGCGTAGGGATACATATCGAGCGATCCCGGTAGAATGAAGCTTTCATCAAATCCGAACTGCACCGGCCCGTAGGACAGCGGCTTGGAGAAGTCGACATTGTCCGGGCCCTGAGTTCTCCCATCAAAGGTCGTCATGATGGTGCCGAGGTGCCATTTCCCCACATAACCGGTCTGATATCCGGAACGCTTGAAAATTTTCCCGAGAGTCGATTTCTCCGTATTCGGTCGGGGCCCGACAAATCCCCACGGACCGCTGTTCTCGGCGGGGCCGAATCGCCACTCATACCGTCCTGTCATGATCGCTCGTCGCGTTGGCCCGCAGACCGAGGCATTGACGTGGGCATCGGTGAATCGCAGACCATTCGCAGCCAACGCGTCGATGTTGGGGGTCTCGATCAGGCAGCGATCACCGCCATAGCATTTCGTGTCTCCAATGCCGAGATCGTCGGCAAGGATAAAGACGATGTTGGGCAGGGCCTTGGCATCCAGTGGCGGGGTGCACACCCAGCACATGACACTGATGATAAAACAGAAGTTCCGATAGACGAGCATGCGAGAGAATACTCCAAAAAGGCCCGCGATTGCCCGCGTAATCTTTTGATATCCTCAGGCCAAGGCCCAAAGCGCTATGGGATACCTCCCCATCTGGCTCGTTCGGCCACGCCGCCGCGGGATGCGGGAAGCGGGGCGAAGGTAGGGTGATCAGTTCCTTGAGCGCCGGTCGACAGTTGACCCGCCCCGAACGGCATTTCCATCACCCCGGAGGAATATAGCGGCGTCCCGGACGGCATTTGACCTGTCCCGGACGCCATT
>JAGROX010000470.1 GCA_020440025.1 Verrucomicrobiia bacterium | reverse complement strand
TCGCCTAGCCTTCCTTCCCACGGTCGGTCGCCCTTCCGCAGTTGGCCTCAGCTGGTGTTTTTCTTTCATGGTTTTATTCACAGGGGACTTGAACCCCATTAGGACTGCGCCCATGCTGGGCACACACAAGTCGTCGCTCTCAACACCTGCCCCGCCGCGAGTTCAAAATCGTCATGACCATTCAACCCTCAACCAGTAGTCGAAGCCTCGCCCTCGGGCAGGTGTGAGAGGACTTCGACGATATGGCAGAAAAGAATCCGGTCGTCTGAAACGGGAATCGGCGTGACGTCGAAAGGCCTGAGGTGATCTCGACCGGGTAGATGGATCGGTCGGGACTTTGGCCGGGCGCGAAGCACGCTGCTCGATGACGCACGCTGGAGTTCGAACAGATCGTCGAGCCGGCGCAGGCATTCCGGTCCTTCGCTCCGCGCGCTACTGGATCACGAATCAGGACTGGCACAATGCACGACTGACGAAGCGATGAGCCGAGGGAGCGCAAAAAGCGAGCGGAACCTGGAGGGCGGCACCTGGGCCATATCAAGTCGGCGCGCCCAACCCTCTTCCCCGTTTCGAGTTTCCTTGCCTTTGGGCTTCGAGTCCGCTTCAATCTAAGTTAAAAAGGTCACCGGCTTCGTTCCAGAAGGTTGGGCGGCCTTCAACGTTCGACGAAGAAGATGAACGGCAAAATTTTACGGAAAACTGCCCTATCTGCGATCATTTCATGGATAGCCTTACTCATCGTAGCTACGGCAGTTTTCCCTTATTTCAGCGTCATTCACGATAACAGCACAATTGTGGAATTGTCGATTGGGGAAGGTCTGCTGAAACTGAACTACGACGTGGTGTATGACGACGAAGTGCGATCATTAGCGAATACTTCGTTTTTGGGCGCATCTGGCCACGGTCCTCCAACCTTTTCCGAATTTAAGAAGAAATGGAGAGTGTATCTCGGTGTGGATTGCGCGGTTAGGTGGCCGGACCAACACAAAACAAGCAGATATTATGGAGTTTCGCTCTGGCTGATTGTCGCAGTAATTGCGGCTCTCACCTTAACAACGCGACTACTACTGGAACGGTCAGCGAGGAATCGTCGAATCGGGTAGGAACGGGGATTGAACCCGCTCCCACACACACCACCGGCCATACGGGTTTGACTGCAGTCGTTCCTCCCTTGCCGCTTCGCGGTGCCCGTTGGGGATATGTCTCGCTTCGCTCGGCTGTCGGACCGGAGAGGCTCAATCGTCAAATCTTGAATTTCTGCCTCCATCTTCCGACCCGTTTTGGCAGCTCCAAAAATCCAGAATTGACGACTGACTCGTTCCGTCAGGACCCGCAGGCCGGAGGGCGAGTGACTTGGAATCCTGCGCCATGCCGCCGGAGTTCAACGGTGACGTCTACCTCAATACCGTCTGGGGGACGGTGGGGTGAGCGGCGGAACTTTCCCGCGATTCCTCCAGCACCGAATGCGCGACGATCAGGTTGCACATCTGGTCGGCCCGTTGGAAGAGGATCAGGATATAGACCGCGAGCCACAGGATGAGGTCCAACTCGATGTGGTTCCGGATGTAGCCGTAGACGAGGAAGATTCCGGGAACCAGGAATTGGCAGGCGAAGGTCAGGTTTCGCGCCCGGCGCCATTGCTTTAAAAGGTTCTCCCTCCGTTTGCGATCGCGCAGGTTGGAGCGGAAATTTTCGTCCTGAAAGTAAAACATGGTGGTAAGAATGGATTACCGCTAAGAGTTTGCTTTTTCAACCCCAACGTTCGGTCACCGCGCATCGCCCCGGGTAGGAGGCGGTGGAAGAGACTTTTTCCCGAGATCTTGACCGCAATTCTTCCCTGTCGTCAATCCTACGACTGCTAGAAGATTGGAAGCTGCCGCAAGGGGTCAGAAGTATCAGATAATTGCGAAGGCTTTTTTTGCGATTTTCTGTTCGAAGGTCCAGGAAGCTCCGCTAGGGGTCAGTCAACAATTCTTGAATTTCTGTCTCCGTCTTCCAACCCGCTTCGCCAGCTCCAAAAATCCAGAATTGACGGCTGACCCCGTGCCCCTGGGCAATTTTCCCTACGTTCAGGATGGGAGGAAGTGAGAGGAGGATACCGTCAGTTACTCGCGAGTCTTCGCTGCCCGGTCGGCGGCGATCAGGCGAGATAGCCATTCGGGGTCCGGCTGGAGTGCCCGGGCGCGGTAATTCTCGAGTCTGCCGCGCGGCCATCGCAGACCACCAAACAATTGCGAATTGATCCCCACCAATTCTCCGTCTCGGCTTGTCACCGGACCCCCACTATCACCGGGATGCAGGGCCGCATCGTGAACGAAGGCCCGCCAGCGTGCGTCGTTGTCCCATTTTCTCCAGATCCCGTGGATCAACATTTTCCCGCCGGACTGATCGGGCGTCAATCCTCCGTAGCCACCGGTGATGATTCGGTCTCCCACGGGCGGTAGCTCGCCCCGCTCGAAAGGGAAATGCCCCTTCGGTCGGACATCCGCATGCAGGAGAGCCAAGTCAGGCAGGTCGTTGTGACCATGATCGCCTTTCCAAACAACGCGCGCTTTTGATAGGCTCATACCCTTATCAGTGTGGCCCCATAGATAGAAGACGGCATCCTCCTCATCGACAACGTGGGCATTGGTCAGAAAGTATCCGTCTTGAGTGATCGGGGTCGCGGTGCCGCCGCCACCGCCTACTTGAGTCGTTTCCTGATTTTCTTCATTGATCACACCACTGTCATCACTTTGCCG
>JAGROX010000469.1 GCA_020440025.1 Verrucomicrobiia bacterium | reverse complement strand
GGATTTCGCCCGACAAGCCCGAGTTGATCATGGACATCGACTCCCGCACCGGCAACTGGCCCGACGGTGTCTATGAAGAAACCTGCACTCAGGAAGCCTGGCTCGCGGCATGGAAACCGGCCGACTGGAATCATCTGCGCATCCGCTGCACCGGTGGAGATTTGCCGACCATCGAAACCTGGGTCAACGATCTCAAGGTCTGTCGGCTCAACCTCGCCACGACGACGCATCCGGGATTCGATCACGAGAAGGCTCGAGAGGTGACCCTGCCAACCGGGTCGATCGCCCTCCAAGTCCACGGAGGAAAAAACTGGGCCGAGGGAGCCCGAGTTTACTGGAAGGACATCCGCGTGCGGCGATTGGAGTGAATCCCCACCCTCCCCGCGATCAAAGCAGGAAAATGAGCGCGGCAATCACGACATACAGCGGCGCAGCGATCCGGATGGCCCGCGTAAACACTCGGCGTTCGACTTCTGGATCACGCGCCGGAACGGCGAACTCGGCCTCGTTCGCTTGCCTGGCGAAACGCCGTGCCAACATCATTTCCGAGAACATGTAGGCGACAAGGCACCACACCAGGGATCCCAAAGCCCAAAACGTGACCGCCAATGATCGGTTTCTTCCCTCGACGTGAAAGTAGCCGATCAAAGCGCCGACAACGCCACTTAGAGCCATCCACATCATCAGCTTCCAAAAAAATTCATAAACTCTCGCCCAACTCTGATCGCCGTATTCCGCCGTTTTATAGAACCGAAACAACTTGGCCCGCTGATATCGATCAGAAAAGCCCAGTCGATCCAACGAAGATTTCAATTCGCCGACGAAATCTCCGATTCCCTCCAGAACGACGGTCAGGCGAATGTCCTTGGCCCCCGCGCGCACTTTCAGCCAACCGCCCAGGTAGCGAACAGAGGGGTGTTTGATTTCGGTGATCTCTTCGAACGGGATTTCGACCAACCCCTTCTTTCCGTGATAAGCAATGCCTTCCTCGTTCAGGGAAACCTCCACTCGCGAAAGACGGTCAAAGATGCGCCAAATCACCCATGCTTCGATCAGGATAAACACATTGAGACCAATCAAGACGGAGTCGAACTCCGCATCAACTCGACGGCTGACAAACAGTGGCAGAATAAAGCAGGCGGCCAGCATGACCAGAAAGGCCGGGATCACGAATTTCATCCAACGAATGTGCTTCCGATATCGATAGGTTTTCATGAGGTTGATGGTCGATGGACTGTTCCTTGGGATGCTTTCTAGATCGGCGGCTAATTTTGGGAAAGCAGATTATTTGAATTTCTCTCACCTATCCCGCATCCCCGCTGGTCGCCTGCCTTGATTCTGATCCCATCCCCGTGTTCGTTCTCCTGCTTATGAAACTCCCCTTTCCGATTTCTTTCTCGCTACTGACCTTCGGGTTCCTGTGCCTTTCTCCAATGGCGGCATACGCCGAGTCGCGACCGAATTTCATCATCCTGATTGCGGACGACATTTCCTTCGATGACATCGGCTGCTACGGAAGCCCCAACGGACGCACTCCCCACATCGATGCCCTGGCCAAAGAGGGACTGCGCTTCACCAACGCCTACCTCA
>JAGROX010000468.1 GCA_020440025.1 Verrucomicrobiia bacterium | reverse complement strand
CCCATCTGGTCGAGAGCGATCAGAGTGGCTGACTGAACCTTGGGATTCTCCGAACTCAGCCCCCGACGAGTGGCGTCGGGATCGGCAATCCCGATCAGCGCGTAGATCACGGCATGCTGCAAGGCCCGATCCGTCGTCGGTCGACCGGACACTCCCAGCAACGGCCCCACCACAGCGGGATCGCCCATGCGACCCAGGGCATCGGCGGCACAGCGCTGGGTCGTGGGATTTCCGGTCTGAGCCAGGGTGAGGAGTTTTTCGACGATGCGATGATTTCTCGCGATCTCGATCCGCGCTTCGTCGGGCAGATTGTCCGCCACGGTCCGCCAGTCACGAGTCGCCGCGATCGCTTTGCAGGCGGCCTGTTGCACCGTGGCATCGGGATCATCCAACGCGGCGAGGATGAGGTCCGGTGAATCCGAAAATCGCATCCTCGCCAGCGTCCAGACCGCGTTGCGTCGAGCCATCACGGAATGAGCCCCCGGTTCAGACAGTATCGCCTCCAACTCGGGCAATGCCGGATCGCCCTGAATCGCCAGCTCCAGTCGGGCCCGCTCGCGAATGGCGAAGGACGGATCGTCCAGCTTCTTCGCGATGTCCTCGGCAGTCGCGTTTTCCCATTCAAAGGTCAGCCCGAACGGATCGCCATCGGTGTTGGCCGGGCCCGATTTGCGAATGCGATAGATCGCTCCCGCAATCTCCGGTTTGGCCACCTGCGAGGTCGGGCAACCGATGCGGAACCAGCCGCCAGTATCGAGCACCAGCAGATCGCCGTTGGGATCTTCCAGCAGATCAGTGATGTGGGTATCGGGACTGAGAATTTTCAGGAAGGGCTCGGTCTTCACCGCCCGATAGGTCGCGCCCTCGGGTTCGATAACCGTGCGAGTGACGGTCTGGGTGTTGAAATGAGTGACCAGAATGTTGTCTTTCCAATCTTCATTCAGATGACCGCTCCGATAGCGTGCCATCCCGGACACGGCGACATGACCAAAGTTGTAAACCTCGGGCAGCAGCGGACCAGTCCGAACGAACTCGTTTACAACCGTTTCCTGATCGTGCCGCGGATAGACTCCGCCACGAAGCCAGTGAACGATGACATCGCCCCGGGGCCGCCCGTAAAAAAGATTCACCGTCCCCAGAATCTCCCCAGTCTCGGTGAAATCGATCTCCACCGGATTGTCCATTCCCCCGCCGGCGAAAACCCTCACGTCGCTGCCATCGGGCAGGCACGACCAGATCCGAGCCCCCTTGTTTTTCGACACCAGCTCGCCGGTCGCGGGATCGTAGACCTCGTGACCCTTCCGTCCGTGGCACCAGTAGATGCGACCGTCGGGATGAAGGAAAGGCCCATGAACATCGGCGGCGTTTCCGGTGTAGTCGAGACCAGTGACCAATTCCTCGCGCACGTCGGCCACGCCGTCATCATCGGTATCCTCAAATCGCCACAGACTGGGCGGAGACATCACGTAGAGCGAATCCATCAGCCACAACGCGCCCTGGGGAAAGGTCAGTCCATCGGCAAACACCGTCGACTTGTCGAATAGACCGTCGCCATTGATGTCTTCCAACATCCTTACCGAGTTCGGCTTCTGCTTTTCCAACTCTTCCTTGTTCAAATTCAGTCCCGCGTTTTCCGACACAAACAAGCGACCGCGATCATCGAAGGCCGCCATGATGGGATGCTGCACCAGGGGCGGACCGGCGGCGACTTCGGCCACGAGCCCATCGGGCAGTTCGAATTTCGGGGGATCAAAACTGGGATCGATCACCGAGGCGAAAGCCCCCACCCCGCGCTCGGCCCGATCGCGCTCGCGCTCCTTGGCCTCCTCACCCCAAACCAAGGTTCTCGACTGAGATTCTCCGCCCTTCCAAAGATTGTACTTCGGCTGCGAATGCTGCGCGAAGAAATCGCCGAGCTTGACCTGCATCTCCGCCAGCGCCGCGTTGGCCTCGTCGGACATCGCCTCGCGATCGAGCAGTAGGTTCCGGGTTTCCTCGGGGTCTTGATCGATTCGATAAAATTCGTCGTAGCCATCCTCGAATCGCTCGATGTATTTCCACGCCTTGGTCCGCACGCAACGCAAGCTCTCGTATTCGTAGTAGACCGCGTCATCCCAGCCCACTTCCGCAACCTTCTCCCCGCGCAACACCGCCGAAAAATCGCGCCCCGGAAGCTTCGGTATCTGCGGAGCCTGATCGGACAGCCCGAGATAGCCCAACATGCTGGGCATGAAGTCATAATTGCTGACGGAGATCTCCGGCGTTTTCCCCGCCGCGACTTTGCCAGGTTGGTAAAAGATCATCGGAATGCGCATGGAAAACTCCCGGGCATTGATCGGTCGGGTGTGATCCCCCATGCCCCAGAGGCCCTGCTGACCGCCGGCCCAGCCCTGATCGGCGGCAAAGACGATGAAGGTATCCTCCGTCAGACCGAGCGAGTCGAGCTTTTCCATGATGGAACCGACCCCGTCATCGACGGCACTGAGTTCCTCGCCGTATCGGCGAATGCTGGTGAGATTGCCGAAATACTCGCGGTTGTTGAACTCCCACGGATGCATGACGCCGCGAGGGAACGAGGACATCTCCTTGTTGGCATAGAACTCCGTCCAGCGATTTCCCGACGGCTCCAGTTGGTAGCGCGACAGGCCGTAGGGGCCGTTGTAGGCGAGGTAGAGAAAGAAGGGCTTCTTCCCTGACTTCGCCTCTGCCGCCTGTTGATCGATGAATCTCAGCGCGTGCTGAGTCCAGAAATCCGTCAGGTAGCTTTCCTCCTTCCGAATCTTGCCGTCTTCAATGATCTGAGCGCCGTGAAAAGTCGACGTTCCCCCGTGCGGCATCGTGATCCAATAATCATCGAGCCCCTCATTCGGCTCCAGGTTGTTGCCGAGATGCCATTTGCCCACCAACCCACAGGCGTAGCCGTTGGCTTTCAGGATCTCGGGCAGCGAGGTGAATTCTTCCAGCGTGTTCCGCATCTCCCCCTCGCCGGTCTGCAAGCGACCGCCGCCGAGGAAATTGTGAACCCCGTGCTGGGACGGCATCAGTCCGGTGAGATACGACGCGCGCGTCGGTGAGCAGACCGCATTGTTGGCGAAGGCATTGACGAAGCGAACCCCGCCCGCCGCCATTTTGTCGACATGAGGCGTCTGAATGTCCGGATTGCCGTAGCAGCCCATCGTCCAAGCTCCGTGGTTGTCCGTGAGGATGAAAATGACGTTGGGCCGTTCCTTCGACGCTCCGAAACCGGAAGTCGCCAAAAGCAGGCCAAACAGGCCTGTTGCCACCATCTGCCAATGTCCAAAAAATCCAAATCGCCGCATGGCGCGGATGATCGCAGAATCCCTCACGCTCGGCAAGCGATGCGGAGACGGAGTCGCGCCATTCTTTCCGCAGTCGTCGCAGCCCCCTTGCTTCAATTCACTGCATCGGGAATTTCAATTCCACTCGCTTTCCTTTTCGCAGCACCACCGCATCCAGCGAGGCTTTTCCGGGGTGACGTTGCAGCAGGATGCCGAAGTATTGACTCTCGGTGAGTCGTTCCGTGATCCCATCGACTTCGATCAAGATGTCATCCTTCAAAAAACCGGCCCGCTTCGCTGCGGCATGACGCCCATACTGGCCTACGTGAACGATCTGGAAAGCGAGACCGTCCTTGTCGAGACCGCGCTTTTGACGTTCCTCGTCGGAGAGATCCTCCATTTTCATGCCGCCGCCAACCATTGCCCGCATCGGCCAGGTCCCGACCCGACGTGCGATGTCCGATTTCATCCGCCAGCCCTCGGCCAGTTCGAGCGATAGCATGTGCCTCTGGCCGCCACGATTCACCTCAACCACCATCTGGTCGACGTCATCCGACTGATGAAGCGCCCAGGCGATATCAGCCACGGAAATGATCCATTGACCATCCACACTGACAATCTCATCGCCACGCTGAAAGCCAGCAGCGGCGGCAGCCGAGCCGGGAGCGACCTCATCCACTTTCGCCCGACTATCGCCAGCGACTGATAGCCCCACTGTCTCAGGTGCCGGCATCGGATAGATCAAACGAAGAGGTAGCAATTCGCTTTTCTCGCGAAAAGCTGCTTTCAAGCCATCCCCGATCTGGTGACAGTGCACGCAACTCTTCACTACATTCCCCTGCCAGTCGAGATCACGCCCGTAGGGATTGTCGTGATTCGCGATCAGCGGAATGTCGAGGGGAGTCTGGAACGGCGATGCCACTGGTTGTTTTCCGGCAAGATTCGCGGCATTCCCGGGATAGCCACGATGAAGCAGCAGCGCGGCATCGAGGGTGGCCTTGAATCCATCGACCGATTTCTCGGAGGGATCTTTCTGATGCGTCCACGAACCGAATCGACCGATCACGGTGCCATCGCCCGCGAAGATCATGGCCGAGAACGACAGGTCGTAGTCGAACTGAAATTTCGTCAGATCCAAGGCGTTGGCATTGATCAGCCTGACGCAGACAAATTCATCCAGCAGCGGTCCGAGCAAGGGGGCATCCATCACCGCGCCATCGATTCCCGCGCAGGCCAGACAAGGCACGCAGCGCAGCACCACCAGCAGCGGTTTGTTGGTCCGTTTGGCCTCGGCAAAACCGCTTTCGAGATCGTTGTAGAGCCAACGAGCATCATTCTCCATCTTCGCTTTGTCGCCACGCACGGCGCCTTCGCGATCTTTGACCGTCTCGGCAATCAACGAGGTGGAGATCCAAGCGAGGGAGCAAACAGCCAGGAGAAGCCGGGAATAGCGAAAGGATTTCATGAGGCGGGAGTTGGTGAACGAGCCACTCAAATAGCCCAAAGCACACTTCAGAGTCGAGCCAAAACGCTCCACCCAACCCTCTTTGGTCGCGGACCTAACAGGGTCTAGTCGTGGCATTGACGGCCCCCCCTTTTTGACCTATCCGAGAGCCACGGTCTCCAACACGTCGGCAAAGGTGTGCAGGGCATTCCCTTCCAATTCGTTGCCGACATAGAGAAAGCTCGGCTTGCTCTCCGCTCCATGGATGGCGTGACGAATGATTCGAACCATGGATTCGCGGGCGACGGGATCGAGCTCCCGAAGTTGATGAAAGGGCTCGAACTGATCCCGCGCCCACTGGAAGCTCCGCCCCGGCGTGAGCAGGTAGCGGGCGATGACGAAGGGATTTGCCTCCAGGGGATGCAGCCCAATCTGATCGATCACCGACGGCATGCGCGTCCATTGATTGTAGACATGAGCCACGCCATGCCGTTCCAGCATCTGGAAATAGGCAGGGTGAAGCCAGTTGTGGTTTCGGATCTCCACCGCATATCGCCAGCCTTTCGGCGCCTCGGAAAAGAAATGATCGAGAGCGTCGACGAAGTCACGTCCGTGCTCGAAATCACTGTGCTGAAAATGCGAGAACTCGAAAATCAGTGCTCCCACCCGATCCTTGATTGGTTCCAGACGGCGCAGAAATCCCATATTCAGCAGACCGGCACTCAGGAAGAGATCGTTCGCTTTCCCCGCGCGATCACCAAACGCCTCCGTGTCGGGAAAAGTCTTGATGGTGATGTCGTCCGGGACTTTGAAGGAAAACAGGAAATCCTCCGGGACCTGAGACGCGATGCCTTCGATGAATGCCACCTTGGGCAGCGCGTAGTAGGTGGCATCGACACACACGGTCGGAAACACGCTGGCATATTCCTCGAGACAATGTTCGGAAAATCGCTTCTTCGAAAAGTGGGTTCCCCAGAGATAGCGGTCCTCATCGTAGAGCAGTCCGCACCAGCCGGGATAACGCCACGAGGAAGTCCCGAGATAGACCTGATGATCCTCGGCAAGCCGCCGGGAGAGATGGGTGATGTGGTCCCGTTGGAAAAGCACGACGCCAGAACTCTAGGTTCCCAGAGCTCTGAGACGCAATTGCTTTATGACGTGCTGACCGAATCAATTGCCCATCGCCAGTTTTGGTCGAGAATGACAGGGTTGGCTCACATGACACGCACGCTACCATTTCCTTTTGCCTCTTGCGGCATCGCTCTGCTCCTCGCGATGCCGTGGGGTGGCGTGATCTCAGTGGGCGCAGAAGAGGGCGGCGCCAAGCCTTTCCCGCCTACCTCGGCGGAACACCAGGCCTTGACGGCTTCGAGTCCTTATCTCGGCAATGATGCCTTCACGCTTCGGAACGATTACTGGAAAGGCACGGTGTCCACGGATTCAGGAACGGCGGTGAGGTTGCAGTTTTTCAAAGGAAATACCTATCGCCTGATTTTTGGCGTCTCCACCGATCACCTTCCCAAGACCGCCCGGTTGCATCTGCACATTTTTGATTCGAAGGAGAAAGAGGTATCTACCGTCGCCGGCGAACCAGGTCAGGCGGCCATCGTCCTCAATTTCGAAAAGAATCGAAAAACCGATCTCTACCTCGTGCTGATGAGGATCGAACCTCAGGTGGGGCCCACCGCCCCTGTCGAAGTGCCAAGCGTGCTTTTTTACGGATGGGAGTGAGATGCGGAGTCTCTCACTCTGTCACGATCGCGAGTTGCCCCGTATCCAAGGCCAATTCCACCGAGTCTCCATAGGCCAAGTCGTCAATCCGGGAAGTCGCCAACACTTCCAACAGATCGGGTGGCTGAAAATGGGCGGGTTTTGTCTCGGGGTGGGGAAAATAGATCAGGGCACCCACCCAATCCCCTCCCGGCTTCCGAATCGCGGCGTCAAAGAATGAGAAATCCTCGGAGGGCTCCGTCGGATGCCATTTCACATCCCGCAGGATGACCCGGGGCCGCTCTACCTCGTAACGACTGGGGGCAATGGAAACATTCAGGGTGCCGAGATAGTAGCCAGACAGGTCCAGTCCCCGTTTCAAAAAATGCGGAACCTGCATCGACAGCGTGCCGCCGGGGAATTTTGGGTCGCCATTCTGGCCAGAGGCCACCCCATGTCCTCGAACGATCGTTCCGGAGATCACCTGACTGGATGGTCGATTTTGAAAATTCATCGAAAAAATTGATCGCTCTGCGTTCACTCACGGCCAGAATGCCTGCTCTCCCAAAAGAAAATATCTGAATCCAAAACCCGGCTCTTGCCGAATAACTCTGCAATCATCTGTGAACCGCCTCTCTTCCATCGCCAAAGCCGTCCGCCAATGGGCCGACTCCGACTACCAGTCTGAGTCATTCGCCCCTGATCAGGCCGATCGTTTTGACCCGCCGAGACTCGCTCCCTACCTGTTTCTTCACGTGGGCTGCCTGCTCGTCTTCCTCGTCGGTTGGAGCTGGTTCGCGGTTGGTGCCGCAGCCTTTCTCTACTTTATCCGCATGTTTGCGATCACGGGCTTCTACCATCGCTACTTCTCGCATCGCGCCTTTCGGACTTCCCGCCTCATGCAGTTCATTTTCGCGGTCTGGGGAAACACCTCCATGCAGAGAGGCGCGCTCTGGTGGGCATCCACTCATCGCCATCATCACCAGCATTCCGATGAAGAGTCCGACAAACATTCCCCGGTCCGACATGGTTTCCTCTATTCTCACCTCGGCTGGTTAACCTGTCGGAAAAATTTCCCGACTGACTATACCAAGATCAAGGATTTTGCCGCCTTTCCCGAACTGGTTTTCCTGAATCGATTCGATTTCTTCGTCCCCATCCTTTTCGGCATCGTCCTCTGGATCATCGGAGCGCTGCTGGAAACCTACGTCCCCGGCCTCGGTACCAACGGAGGCCAGCTTTTTGTCTGGGGATTTTTCATCAGCACCGTGTTCCTGATGCACGGCACTCTCTTCATCAATTCCCTATCTCACATGCTGGGAAATCGTCGATTCGACACCGATGACGACAGCCGAAACAACCCGGTGCTCGCCGCGATCACCCTCGGCGAAGGCTGGCACAACAATCACCATCGCTACGCTCACTCCGCCCGTCAGGGCTTCTACTGGTGGGAATTCGATGTGACCTACTACCTGCTCCGCGCCATGTCCGTATGCGGCCTCATCTGGGATCTGAAGCCCGTGCCCGCTCACGTCTACGAAGAAGCTGCCGCAGCCAAGCAATCGAAATCCGAAACTTGAGTTTTTCCAACATGTCACGTATTGCCATCATCGGAAGCGGAATCTCCGGCCTCGGTTGCGCCTGGTTTCTTCACCAGCGTCACGAGGTGACCGTATTTGAAGCGGGCGAACACATCGGCGGACACAGCAATACGATCACGATTGACGAGAATGGGCGCGACGTCCCCATCGACACCGGGTTCATGGTCTACAACGAGGTGACCTACCCGACCCTGATTCGGCTATTCAAGGCTCTCGGCGTCCCGACCAAGCCGACTTCAATGTCTTTCAGTGTCCATCACGGTCCCAGCGGCGTGGAATGGAACGGCTCTGGATTCAATACGCTTTTCGCTCAGCGGCGAAACCTTTTCAATCTCCGCCACTGGCGTTTTCTCTTTCAACTCAGTCGGTTCAATCGCGAGGCCGTTCCCGCCCTCGACGAGCCACAATGGGCCGAAATGAGCCTGGCGGAATATGTGGAAGCCCGCAGCTACGGGCAGGATTTCCTGGAGCGCTACCTGATTCCGATGAGTTCGGCCGTGTGGTCGACTCCGCCGGAAAAAATGATGCAGTTTCCCGCCATGACCCTGTTGCGATTCTGGCACAACCATGGCTTTCTCGGTCTCGACACTCAGCATCCTTGGCGGACCATCGTCGGAGGCTCTCAGGAATATGTGAGTCGGCTGATCGAGCCTTTCCGCGACCGCATTCACACCCTGTCTCCGATTCAACAGGTGCGCCGCCTTCCCGAAGGAGTGGAGGTCACCGCCACCGGGCGGGAACCCGAAATCTTCGATCAGGTCATCCTTGCCACCCACGCCCCGACCTCACTGCGTCTCCTCGAATCTCCCACCGAACTCGAGCGCGAGGTGCTGACGCCTTTCGCCTATCAACCGAACGAGGTGAAGTTGCACACCGACGTGAACGTCATGCCGCGAACTTCGCGCTGCTGGGCGTCGTGGAACTACCGAACCGAAGCCGATGACGACAACGATTACCCGACCACCCACTACTGGATGAACAGTCTCCAGGGAGTTTCGGATGAGCAGAACTATTTCGTTTCCCTCAACTCGGGTGACCAGATCGCAAAAAAAGCCTGCCTGCGCACTCTCGACTACGAGCATCCCCTGTTCGATCTCGACGCCATCCGCGCTCAGGTTCGCGTCCCGGAATTGAACGACGCGGGCCACGACACTGGCACCTTTTTCTGCGGGGCCTGGACCCGCTACGGATTTCACGAGGACGGATTCCTCTCCGCCGTCAATCTCTGCCAAACCCTGCTAGGAGGTGATCCATGGAAACTGCGCTGACTTCCTGCCTCTACGATTGTGAAGTGGTTCACGAACGGCTCTCGCCAAAACGGCACGCTTTTCGCTACCCCATCTTCTTTCTGGATCTCGATCTGGCCGAGTTGCCGCGCCTTTCGAAGCAGCTTTTTCTGTTCAGCCACAATCGCTTCAATGTTTACAGCTTCCGCGACGATGACCATCTCGATGTCGGCAAGGGATTGGATCTGCGCTCAAATCTCCGAGCCTGGTTGGAATCTCAAGGCAGCGCACTCGCGCCCGACGCCCGCGTCCGATTGGTCACCTTGCCGCGTATCCTCGGTTACATCTTCAATCCGGTCTGTTTCTATTTCATCTCAGACGCCGACGGCAGGCCAACTCAGGTGGTCGTAGAAGTCTGCAACACCTTTCGAGAACTGAAGCCCTACCTCATCGATGCCGCCAAATCGCCAGGATTCTTTCGCCTTACCACCCCGAAACATTTCTACGTCTCCCCCTTTTCCAGCCTGACCGCCGAATTCGACTTCCGCGTTCGCGTTCCCGACCATGACGGCATCGAAATCCATATCGACGACATCGAGAACGGCGAGACCACTCTCGTTAGTTGGATACGTGGAAAACACCGCCCCCTCACCAATGCGCGACTTTTCTGGTGTTCCATCCGCTACCCGCTGATGACGCTGCAGATCATTTTCCGCATTCACTGGCAGGCGCTTCGGCTGTGGATCAAAGGCCTGCCATTTTTCAAGAAAGCCGCCGATCCCGAACTTCAAAAGGATCTCTACCGACCGCACACTTCCATTTCCTCACCGACGACTCCCACCAACCCATCATGAGCACCACCCTAGACTCCCCCTCCCTCGCCGCCGATTCCCGGCCAGCGTCCGCGACCAGCGAAGAATCCTCTGGGGCAGTATCCCGTTTCCTCAGCAATCTGTGGCGCGGAGCTCTCATGAAAACTCTCGAGCGCTTTCAACTCGGCCAGTTGCATCTGGAATTTCCCGACGGCACGACCAAAATTCTCGGCGGCGAAGCGGACTCCGGTCCTCAGGCCCACATCACCATTGCCAGTGAGGATTTCTTCAAAAAATGCGCTCTCTACGGCAACGTCGGTCTCGGCGAAGCCTACATGGATGGCGATTGGGAAACGCCTGACATCCGCAGCGCTCTGGAGTGGTTTATCGTCAATCTTCACGCCGACGAAGAGGCCAAGGGTTCGTCGCAGAGACTCAAACTGGTGGGCTTTCTCCGAACCCTTGATCGCATCGGCCATCGGCTTCGCCCGAATACCAAGAAGATGAGCCGTCGCAACATCGAGGAGCACTACGATCTCGGCAATGATTTCTACAAGCTCTGGCTCGACTCCACGATGACCTATTCGTGCGGACGCTATACGTCTCCGGACGAATCCCTGGAGTCGGCGCAGTTCGCCAAGTATGACGCCCTCTGTCAGAAACTGAAACTGACCGCCGAAGACCACGTCCTCGAGATCGGTTGTGGCTGGGGAGGCTTCGCGCTTCATGCGGTAAAGAACTATGGCTGCCGCGTCACCGGCGTTACCATTTCTCAGGCACAGTATGAAGAGGCCATCCAACGAATTCGCGAGGCCGGTTTGGAAGACCGGATCGAGATCCGCCTGCAGGACTACCGCGATATCACGGGTCAGTTCGACAAAATCGTTTCCATCGAAATGCTGGAGGCGGTAGGCGATCGCTATCTCGAAACCTGGTGCGCCAAATGTCACGAGGTTCTCGCCCCCGAGGGTCTCCTTGCCGTCCAGATGATCACGGTGCCAGATTGCGATCATGCCGAGCTGAAACGGGGAGCAGACTTCATTCAAAAACACATCTTCCCCGGATCACTGCTGCTTAGCGTCGGGCGGATGAATCAGGCGATGAACCGAACCGGAAACCTGTTTCTCCACGGACTCGAGGATATCGGCACTTCCTACACCCGCACTCTTCGCGAATGGCACGATGCATTCAACGCCCGTCGCGATGAAGTCAGTGCTCAGGGATTTTCGGATCGATTTATCCGCAAGTGGAACTACTACCTGAAGTGCTGTGAAGCCGCTTTTGCCACCCGCAACATCAGCGTGGTACAGGGAGTCTACACGCGTCCAGCCAACCAGCGGACCCTGCATCGGGAAGATGGCGTCTTAAGCTGATTTTCTTCCCGACCGTCCCCGAAGAACTGCCGCCATGCCTCCCGACTCCTCCTCCGAGGAAAAGCCAGCCGACGCTTGCGTCAAAAAAGGCGGCTTCTGGCGGCGTAAGGTTGTCGGTCCCATCCGGAATCAACTCACTCAGGGAGCCTCGCCCAAAGCGCTCTCCCACGCGGTGGCCGTGGGTTTTGTCGGGGGCATTTTCCCTGTCCTCGGAACCACCACCATCATCACCACCCTGATTGGCTATTTTTTGCGACTGAATCAACCCGTGATTCACTCCATTGGTTGGCTGGTCTATCCCCTGCATCTGCTCCTCATCCCCGTTTTCATTCGAGCGGGCGAGTTTCTTTTCGGAGACGAACCCATCACGTTTTCAGTTCCAGAGTTGATGGAAATTTTCGCCAAGTCTCCAAGCCATTTTTTCTCAAGCTTCGCCATGACTTTCGTCCACTGTACCGTTGCCTGGATGGTCGTCGCGCCCTTCCTCGGAGCCCTCATCGCGGTTGCGATTCGTCCTCTTCTCAATCGGGCGGCAGATCGCTGGATGCCAGCCACCTCTTCGCCACCGGTATCATGAATCCCTCTCTGCCCCTTCTTTTCGGCGCGCTGGTTTTGGTGATCGCGTTCATCGCCACGTGGCGGCTCAGCCTTCGACTCGATAACTTCTCCTTTGTCGATGTCACCTGGGCGCTCTCTTTTGCTCCCGTGGCCCTGCTATACGCCGCCCTCGGCGATGGCTGGGCAACTCGTCGTCTCGCCATCGCCGTTCTGGTGGGCGCTTGGAGCCTGCGTCTCGGCATTCATCTCTGGCGTCGCGTGGCCAGCCATCATCCCGCCGAGGATCCCCGCTATCAGGTGCTTCGGGACCGATGGGACCAGCCGTCTCTGGCCAAGAACTTCCTCGGTTTTTTCCTCGCCCAAGCCCTTCTCGTCTGGCTGCTGATGCTTCCGGTGTTTCTCATCTGCCGCAATGAAGACATCGGGTTTCATCCGCTCGAGATCGTCGGAATCCTCCTCTGGCTTCTCGGACTCGCCGGTGAAGGGCTCGCCGATCGACAACTCGATCGATTCAAGACGAAGCATCAAGGAAACCGTCAGGCTCTTTGCCAGGAAGGCCTCTGGCGATACTCCCGCCATCCCAACTACTTTTTTCAATCCCTCCTCTGGTGGGGGCTTTTCCTCGTCGCCCTGCCGACCGCGTGGGGCTGGACCGCGATCCTCGCCCCGGTGGCCATGCTTTTTTTCCTCCTCAAAGTCACCGGCATCCCCCTGACCGAGGAACTCGCCGTCGCAAAACGCGGTGATCTCTATCGAGACTACCAACGCACCACCAGCGCCTTTATCCCCCTCCCTCCTAGATCCTAAATCCTGGGTCACGATCCCCCCCTCCCTTCCCCCATGTGCCAAATCAACGATCTCCTCGCCCGCGGCGTCCTTCCCGATTTCCTGATCCCATTCGGCATTCGTTGCCCACTGGCGGAAACT
>JAGROX010000467.1:1673-1845 GCA_020440025.1 Verrucomicrobiia bacterium | reverse complement strand
TCATCGTGGCATTGTTCTGGTCGGCGTGCATGTCCCAGACAAAATTGGTCGTCACGGTGACGAATCCAGCGCCACGTTCACAGAGTCGTCGCGCCAGTAGCATGAGCTTGCCGAGGTTCTGACTGTGATCGCGGTAGCGCTCGTGATTTTTCCAGATGGTGCGAATCGAGTT
>JAGROX010000467.1:0-1634 GCA_020440025.1 Verrucomicrobiia bacterium | reverse complement strand
GGCGACCGTTTTGGGATCTTCCTTGGAAAGATCGAAAGCCTCGGCGATCCCGCCAAAGATGGTGTCGAAGGCCTGTTGCTGGAAACCGTTCAGCCCGGCTGCGGCCCCTTCATCAAGCGCACGTTTGACGTGATCCAGCCCTTTCAACAACGAACGGCGATCTTCCAATCGGGTTCGCGACATATTCAGCGTCATGTCCGCCTGGAGCGTTCCTCCCGCCCCTGGGGCGAACGGCGCGTAGGATGCTCCGAGAGGGCCTGACGAGGCGAAGTCGCCGAATTTGGTGAAAGCCTCCATCGCCGTGTCGTCGACCGCCCGCGGGTAGAGGGTGATGTTGCGCGGCATGCCAGTGTCCAGGATCGTCGGTCCGGCGACGCGAGAGTAGAGCGACCCGATGTTGGCCCCGAGGGAATTGGTTCCCACAATGGGCTTGATATCGTGGTTACCGTTTCCCGTGGTGAAGGATCGGATGATGGCGAGTTTGTGGGCCAGCTTTGCCAGCTTGGGAAAGGTTGCGCCAAAAGTGACGCCGGGAAGCGAGGTTGGCACTTCGCCGGTAGCCGAACGAATTTCGCTCGGCATGTCCATCTTGGGATCAAAGGTCTCCGTCTGCGAGGGGCCTCCGTGCATGAAGAGAAAGACAACGGCCCTGTCTTTCACCAGCGCCGGTGCAGCCGCCTTGGCCGCCAGAAACTGAGGCAGGCTGAACACACTCCCCCCAAGTCCGAGGGAGCCGATTCGAAGAACGGAGCGGCGATCAGTGGTCATCGGTGGTTACGATACCTCAGTTGCGGAATGGTCGGAAACTCGAATCCTTCCGCTATTGCGTGACCAAAGACGAAAAAAGAACACGAAAGCGAAATCAATCTTTTCGGCTAAGAGGGATTTTAATGGCAGAACCCAACTCCGATTCGACTGAGAAATGGCCACTGTCAAAAACGAACGTCGCCTTGGCGTTTGGGGAATTGGAGACAAGAGATTGGTCGCCATCTTTGGATCGAGCCATCCCAAACCCCGTTACCACTAAGCCTGCCTCGGTGAGATCAACCTCTTCTCCGCTGAGGAAGGTGCCATTTTTGTCGGTGCCCAAGACAGGCGACTTGGAATCAATCAAAACGTTTCCCTGAAAGTGATCGCCAGATTTTTCGTCAGCATGAATTACCAGTCCATCCCGAATGAAATGTCCCTCAAGGCCGTGGTATTTCTCGATCAGTCGATCCAAATTTTTCTCCTTCTCCCGGTGCAAGGCCTGAGAAAGTGCCGCCGCTCTTTCGTTTGATGCGTCGAGTGCATCCTGAATCTCAGCGATCGTTTGTTCTTTTTCCGAAAGCTGTGAACACGAGACTGAAAGGATTCCCAAAATCAGGCCAAGGCATTGGATTAAAAGGGAATAGCCAACCTTGATGCGTTTGTGGCGTTGAAGACATAGTGCTCCCGAGTGGCTCACAATAAGACTGGTTGTGCCTGTGATTGGGCTCATTATTCGAAATTTAAACCGTGCAGATCTCCACCCCCTGTCGCAGCGACGCGATCTTGTCTTCGCGCTTGGGAATGAACTCCTGGCCGACCCAACCGTCGTAGCCGGTCTCGACGATGGCTTTGATGATCGCGGGATAGTAGAGTTCCTGAGTCTC
>JAGROX010000466.1 GCA_020440025.1 Verrucomicrobiia bacterium | reverse complement strand
ACCCGGTTGGCGACGCGAGAGGCGGTGCGTTTGCTCCAAGTGTCCTTGCGCTGGGCGCGGCGACCACAGGCGACGTCGCAATCGCCTGATCTCACGGCGGAAACGAGTTTTTCGATATCGGCGGGATCGTTTTGGCCGTCGCCATCGAGCAGGACGCAGATGGCTCCGCGAGCGGCCCGGAGTCCGGCATAGACCGCGGCGCTCTGGCCCCGGTTCTCGGTCAGGCGCAGGGGGGTGACTCCCTCGATGGCGCACATTTTCTCCCAAGTCTCGTCGCGGCTGCCGTCATCGATGGCGATGAGTTCGGCATGGGGTTGGCAGTCGCGGATTTCCTGAAGCACGAATTCGATGCAGTCAGCCTCGTTGTAAAAAGGCACCACGATGGAAACTTCCGGCGCACCATCGGCGTTCGCGGGATCGTTCTCCGGCAAACGCAGGCCGCTGGTCAGCGGAAAAGGAGTCTGGAATCGGGTGTCGTTCACGAGTCTGAGTCGGGTGCTTCGGCCGGTTCTTCGGTAGTTCCCGGCACCGCCATTCCTTGGGGCCATTCCTTGAGTGACTTGCCGAGAAAAAGGCGGAAGTGACGTTCGTAATGCGGACTGACGGGAACATCAAGTGTTCCGATGAGTTCGAAGCTCTCGAAAGCGCCCTGAAATCGGAGGGGGATTTTCTTGTCCGCGTTCGGCATGATGACGAGCGCATCCCAGCCGACCTTGCCGTCGTCGACTGGATTTGGCCAGAGCTCATACTGGGATGCGATCTGGTCATAGCGCTCCCACCGATAGATTTCCGGTTGCCCCGGAAGGTAAAAGCCGAGTTGGCTGGCGTTGTAGCGATGATCCTGGGCGACAATGAACGTCTGGTCGGGACGGGGGACTTTTTCGAGAAAGGGCGCGAGAGCCTCGGCGCTGACCTGATGTCCGCGGAGGCGGCGCATGGGATCGAGTTTTGGGTGTCCGGAATAGCCCAAGGCTTCCAAAGCCGGAGCCCAGAGGTAGCCGACTGCCACCATGACAAATCCGATGATGAGAGCGGGGCGCGTGGCTCGTCGCCAACGAGCGGGGAGCGATAGTGAGGCGGTGGTCGATCCCGCCAGCCAGGCGGCGACGAGAAGCAGGGCGGCGATGTAGTAGACGGCGGCCCAGTTGGGTAGCATCGTCTGTCTAAGTGACATCAGAAACATCACGCCGATGGCCGGGGCCGAGAACATGATGAGAAAACGTTCGGCGTCTCCGAGTTTCCGAAAGTGCTTGAGTCCGATGACGGCCGTGGCGATGACGAAAAAGAAGATCACGGGCGAAAGCACTCCGGCTTGGGTGGCGAGATATTCCACGAAGGTGTAGCCGAAGGGCCGGTTGTCGGTGTCGCCTGCCAGTTGTCCGCCCGTATGGTGGAAGGTGACCCAGTCGTGTTGGGAATTCCACCAGAGCGGTGGCAGCAGGGCGATGAGGGAAATGGCGATAGCGGTCCAGAAACCGGGAGATTTCAGACGGGCGCGATGCAGGGGCGAAGTCGCGAGCCAGATGATGGCCAGCAGGGGAAAGATCAGCATCATCTGTTTGCTCAGATAGCCTCCGGCCAGTGCCAGCGACAAGCCCGCGAGCCAGAGTCCGGCCTTTTTTTCATCGTGAACCCATTGCCAGAGACACCAGAGAGCCGCGCTCCAACAGAAGACGAGCGGGGCGTCGATGGTGAGCATCAGGTTGAGCAGGACATTGGCCGGCGTTGCCAGGGTGATCAGCACAGCGAGCACGGCGGCACGGGCATCGAAGAGGTGCCGCGCCAGGAGTCGCACGAGCAGCAGTGATCCCACGCCGATGACGGCCGAGGTGAGGCGGATGGTGACGGTGTGATCGCCGCCCAAAGTGGTCACCAGTGCCATGAGCCAGGCGATGCCGGGAGGCTTGGAGAAATAGCCCCAATCGAGGTGTTGTCCCCACTGCCAGTAGTAGGCTTCATCGCCCGCGAGATTCATCGGATACAGCGCAGCATAGAGCAAGCGTACCAATGAGCCGACCAGGATCAAGCGCCAGGCCAGACGATCCAGACGAGGCTCGTCGCAGGAGGCAAAGGGCAGGTAGCTGTCGCTGTCCGGTGCGGCCATGGTGATGGAATGAGGAGAGAGAGGGTGGGTACCTGAGTGGCAAAAGGTCGGGACCGTAAGCGCGACCCGTGATCGACACAAGACCCGAAGCGGAGGCACGAAAACGGCCGAAATACCCTATTGGCGGAACCACCAGATGGCGACAGCGCCCAGGGCGATCGCGAGAACAGTGATGGTGGTCACGATGGCGGCCGCAGAAACATCGCGCCGTGGTGTCGACCGACGGTCGGCGTTTCGTCGCGGGCTCCTGCTGGTCGCGGCACCCCGACGAGAATTGGCGACCACATCAGGATGTCCGGCTCGTTGGCGACCGGTGACCTTTTGGAATTGATCGCGATCGAGGAGCTTTACCGTGGGCGCATTTGCCTGAATACCGATGCGGCTTTCGAGAGCAAGATCGCGGAACTCGGGGCGGAGTTTCAGACAGGTGCGGTAGTGTTCCCGGGCCTTGGCTCCGTTGCCGACGGCGGCGTAGACATCGGCAAATG
Source organism: Verrucomicrobiia bacterium (assembly GCA_020440025.1). Taxonomy (GTDB): domain Bacteria; phylum Verrucomicrobiota; class Verrucomicrobiia; order Verrucomicrobiales; family DEV007; genus JAEUHH01. The sequence goes on along the minus strand of JAGROX010000466.1, from coordinate 10 downwards.
CGAGGTGGGC
>JAGROX010000120.1 GCA_020440025.1 Verrucomicrobiia bacterium | reverse complement strand
GAAGGTAGGGCGATCAGTCCCTGAGCGCCGGTGGACGCGTCTCACCATTTAACCGTTGAAACCCTAACGGAAAAGTCTCTTTACTTATGCCTCTATCTGATGTTTTTCTATTTCGGGACCAATCCACGACAACCCAACTCACGAACCATGAAATTCCTCTACTTCCTCACTCTGGTCGCCATTGGCATCTCTGGCTACCTTGCCTATGACAAAGGTCAATTGGCATCGATCCATCCTTTGCTTGATCCCGCGACTCACAAAGCGGAGGTCGCAGAAGCTGATGTCGCAAGCGTCACCAGCGAAGAAAGTAGCGACAGCGAAATTTCGGTGCCAGAGCCAACGTCCGGTGATTCTGACAAAACTGCCAAACCGGAAACCAAACCGGAAATCAAACCGGATCCCAAGCAAGTCAGAGCAGAGCAGGCCGAACAGCGGCGCTTGGAAGCCGAAGAGAAGAAGCGAGCCAAAGAAGCCAAGGAGGCTGCCTATGAGGCTGACCGGGCAATCTATTTGCAAAAAAAATCCGTCTTCGAAGAGAAGATCATCGAATTGAACAAACAGTTCTCAGACGTCGTGGCTCAGATTAGAACTGCCGAGCAGAATCGCTACAATCAGGAAAGGGCTTGGTCGGCTCAGAATATCAAAAATTCCAGAGAACAAGACAAGTTGCGCGCCGCGAGCGGCCAATTCATTGAAAGCCTCGTCGCCAAACGAGAGGCGATTGCTGACCAGATCACAGAAACGAAGCGAGAAATGCTTGCACTAAAAAAGCCATGAGGCTTCGTTGAGCCCAGTGGCCAGGAAAAGCATTTGCGGTGGCGGGTCGCGCCCTAATCTGCCGCCCCACAGGCCCGCAGAATTCCTGCCGCTTTGTGGAGGGTTTCTTCGTATTCAGCCTCGGCAGAGGAATCGGCGACGATGCCGGCTCCGGTGTGAAAATGGAGCTCGTCTTGCTCAATGACGACGGTTCGAATCGCGATGTTGAAGCGGCTTTCGCCATTGAAACCCAGCATTCCGATGGCTCCGGTGTAAAGGCCGCGTGGTTCGGGCTCGAGTTCGGCGATGATTTCCCGGGAACGTTTTTTGGGGGCACCGGTGATGGAACCTCCAGGAAAACAGGCGGCGAAGGCTTCGATGTGATCGATCTCGGGACGCAAGGTTCCTTCCACGGTGGACACGAGATGGAAGACTTGAGCGTATCGCTCGAGCTTGAGAAGCTCGGTCGCCTGCACGCTGCCGAACTCACAGATTTGCCCGAGGTCGTTCCGCTCGAGGTCGGTGATCATGATCAGCTCAGCAATCTCTTTGGGCGAGGTCAGCAGGTCGTAGGCTGACTTTTCGTCCTGCGCTGGATCGCGAAAACGCGGGCGGGTTCCTTTGATGGGTCGGGTGCGAATGGCACTGCCGCTCAGTTCCAAAAACAACTCGGGCGATGAGGACAGAATCTGCCGGTCGTCGCCAAGGTCCAAAAAAGCCGAAAACGGGGCCGGTGAAACATCGCGCAGCCTCTCATAGAGCGTCCACGCCGATTCCCGGGTCGCTCCCGGCCACGGGGCGCGAAAGCGGTGGGAGAGGTTCACCTGATAGACATCGCCGGCGGCAATGTAGGCCTGGGCTTTTCGGACGGCATCGCAGTACTCCGCCCGACTTTGCCCTGACTGAAAGTCCATCGGCGTGATGTTGGAGCTTTCGGAACCCGTCTTCCGGTCCTTTTCGATCTCGCGGCTCAGGTGGCCGGTTTCCAGCCATGTCTCGCAACGGTGATCGTAGACGAGGACTTCGGGATAGATTCCAAACTCAAAGTGCCCGTCGTAGTCGATGGCCCCGATGGCTCCACCGACGGGAAACCCGCGATCCGGTTCGAACCCGGTGGCCGTGCCGTGCGTTTGCATCACTTGGCGCAGTAGTTCGCGATCAGCGGCCTGAAAAAAATCGCCCGAGACACGAGCCACCGGACGAGCGGCAACCAGCGAGAACCGGGACTCGCGGCGGGAGGATTCCATGTCCGCTGATGAGGAATCCAGAAAGACAAGCCCGGGCAGATGCGAGAGTCCGCGAACCACTTCGCAGGTGGTCAGCGTCAAATCGGAAGGCCGCAGCGACTTTGGCTGTCTCTGTAATCTCGGGATTTCCATCTCAGGGAGGCCCTATTCTCCCGCAAATCGCCGTGGACGCAAGGCACGCCCGCACCGTTGACAGTGGGGACGATGGTCCGTACCTTTCAACCTCGGGAGATTAGGATTCGGATTCAGCCACTTATGGCTCAGGACATGCTCAACGCTCGCCCGGTTTTCGGGAGAACTTTTACGGTTGCGATGTGGTTGCTCGGCTTTGTTGCCGCCAGCCAAATCGTCGCGGTCGGCTGGTCCGTGATCTCACGTCCCATCACTCCCTCTCCCGCAGCGGCGCCGAGACCGATGGTGGCAGGCACTTCGGAATTGGATACCCAGCCGATCCCAGCTCCGACCACTGGCACCAACTCGGTCCTGATACCCAATGCCTCGACCCCGCCCCGAGCAGAAGGAAGTGAAGCGCTGTATCCTGACAATGCCCTCCCCAACGCAGCTGCGGCGGCGACTGCGACGAATACTCCCGTCGCCGATTCGGCGCCCCAGAACTCATCTTTGCCGCCCATGCCCGAACTGGGAAATGCGGATCTCGCTCCCCCACCGCGCCCTTCTCCGCAGGAAGAAATCGGAAGCCCCATCCTCACCGGACCGGCCGTGCCGCCCCTGATGACTGATAGCAGTCTGTTGCCAGCTCCCCGTTTTCGTGGTCCAGATGCACCGGTGCCGCTTTCCACGTTGCTCTCGGAGGCAGCGCTATTGGCGACTCCTACCTTATCCATTCCAGATCCTCAGACCTCCCAATTGGTCGACTCAGGATCTGAGAAACGCGCCAGTGGCGACATGCAGGGTGCACTCGACGATCTGCGCCAGGCCGAGGCGGTGCTACCCGAGCATCCCCGCATTCTCGCGGAAATCGCGGCAACCTACGACGAGATGGGACTGGATCGAAAATCATCGCTCTACTGGGAAAAAGTTCGCGATCTGGGCCCGGCCGCCGCGGGAGCCTGGCACCCGATCGCCCTGGGTGAACTGACTGGGCGACGCGATTCACCAGGAAGGGCGCCATCGATCCTGAGACTGGGTCGAGTGACGGCCGCCCACGACGAGACGATCAAGGAAGGCGAACGCGTGGTGCTCAGCGTGACTGTCCAGGCTGATCCGAACGCCCGTCCCAGTGCCTCGGAGATGTCGATGCTGGTGTATTTCTATGATCTGGTGGACAACGAAAAGACCGAAGCATCCACGGCGGATACGTCCCAGAATTTCATTTCTCAACCCTACGACTGGCTCAGCAATGGCGAGGAAGCGATCGAAGTGATCTATCACCAGCCCAAATTTTCCGAAGAACAGAAGCGAGAGCTTGGCGAAAGAAGTTACTACGGTTATATCATCGAGCTTTACTATCGGGACGAATTACAGGATACCGCTGCCTTTCCACCAGAGTTGCGAAATCTCGACCCCAACGCGCCGCCGTCTCCACTGAGTGAAACACCGCTATTTGGTCCCGAAAGTTCTTTGTTCCCCACCGTTCCCACTGACAACGAATGAGCGATCCCGCGCACCAGTCTTCGGACTCCCCTCCCTCCGACCCGATGAATCTATTGCTCGTGGATGCCTCCGACGTGGATCGCGAGGAACTTTACCGGATCCTTTCCAGTGTTACGACCGGTGCCGGAGTGATTCATCAGGCGTCTTCAGCGGAGGAAGCCGGGAAGATCGCCGAGACCCTTGATCATCTTGAGGCTTTGGTGGCGGGCATTCCCGACGAAGACGGCGAGTCGATCTTTGATCTCAGGGACAAGCTGACCGAGCGATTTGGGAAATTCGCCGTCGCCTGTTGCAGCGCCAGCGACATGAGCGCCTACTATGAGCGTGTCGATCCCAGCGAAATGCTTTTTTTCAAGCCGGTGGATGACGAGATCATGCGCAAATGGCTGGCCGAGCATACGGGAATGGAACTGCACCCGGCTGATGTATCAACCGAACCAGCTCCCTCTGTAGGCGAGATCGGAGAATCTCATGCCACCGAAGATTCAGACCAAACGGTGCCGATCAACAGCGATGAAACTGAGCCCACCTCGTCAGAAGACGGCAACGCCCTGCCCGATGGTTTGTTGCCCATCGGCACCAGGCTCGGGGATTACGAACTCATCTCGGTCATTCAAAGCGACGATGACCTCGCCATGTATGAAGCCCAACAGACCTCCATCGGTCGTCGGGTCGCTCTGAAGATCCTGTTTCGTCGTCACCGGCGAGATCCGAACTGGGTGGGAATGTTCGCTCACGAAGCCCGCTCGCGAGCTCTGATCTCTCATCCGAGCATTTCTCTCGTCTACGAAGCCGATCAGGACCGAGGCGTCACCTACTACACGCTGGAATTGATCAATGGCCACAACCTCGCCCAATTGGCCGCCGCCGGAGAAAGCGTCGATGAAGCCACTCTCTGGCGGGTGATCAAAGCCGCCGCCAGCGTGATCGCCTATCTGGATTCCACCCAGATGGATTATCGCATGCTCTCCGGCGAAAACATTTTCATCGGCGGAGACGGCCAACCCCGCATCGCCAATCCCATCAAGCCTGGCATCGCACGGCCCGAGAACAGCGACGCCCAGATGCGTCTCCTAGCCGAGGCCATTCGCCCCTTGATCAAAGCAGGCCCCCGCGCCGACAAGCGATTGGTCGCACTGATGGATCGCATGGAGAACCCTGCCCGGGTGGACGGCATTCGCAGCCCGGAAGGCCTCGCCTCGGCAATTCGCCACTTGGAAGATGCTGCTCTCGAACCAGTACCGGCAGACATCATCGAGCAGCGCAGCAATCGCGGTGCCATCATCTCCGGCGTCACCATCGGCGGTCTGATCATCGTCGGCGGTCTGATCTGGCAGTTTCTGGTCGGCGGTCGTCCCGAAGTCAAACCGTTCGGAAACATGATTCGGATTCCCGACGGCGCCTACGTCTTCCAGGATGGCGAAGCCGCTGAACTTCCCGGTTTCTGGATCGACGAATACGAGGTCAGCATGGGCCAGTATCACGAATTTCTCGAAGCCATCGCGGCCGACCCCAGCCTGTTGGAAGTGATCGATCACCCCGATCAACCCGAGACCAAGAAATCGCATCGCCCGCCGAATTGGGATCGCTACTACGACGCAGCCATCCGCGGCAGCAGTATCAGTGGAGCAAAAATCGACCCCAACTGTCCCGTGACCGAATTGGACTGGTGGGATGCCTATGCCTACGCCCGCTGGCGTGGCAATCGACTCCCGACCGAGCAGGAATGGGAAAAGGCCGCCCGAGGCAATGAGGGGAGAATTTATCCCTGGGGCAATGACTTGGACTTGAGCCGCTTCAATTCCGGGGTCGATCAGGACGCCGAGTCCAACGGGAACAAGGATGGCTACCGATACTGGGCCCCCGTCGATGCTTTTCCCACCGACGAAAGTCGCTACGGAGTTCGCGGCCTCGCCGGCAATGTGAGCGAATGGACCGCCACTTGGGACAGCCACCCGGATTTTCCTGATCAACTGGTTCCCATCAAACGGGGGGCATCATTCGTCAACAAAGACGGATTCGAAGTCACCGCTCGACGCCCCGCCAAGAACGCAGAGGAGGCCAATCTCTGGACCGGATTACGAACTGCTCGCAGCGAGCCGCCCCTGCCTCCCGGGACTCCGCCACCGCGTCCGGAGGCACCTGAAAAGTCTGAAAAATCTCCTGCGACTTCACCCACAGAGGAAGCGACACCTGATGCCGCGACTCCGGCTCCTGCCGGAGATGCCGCCCCCATGGCAACGCCCGCCGAATCCGGCAGCGACGCTCCCGCTCCCACAGTTCCATCCACCCCTCCGGCGGCGGATCAGTGATCAAAACATTCGTCTCTACCCCACCCTCGTTTACCCATGCAAAGCCATCCCTTTTCCTGTCGACTTTCCTGGATACTCGCGGCGGGGCTGATGATCCTGATGCTTCACCTGACCAGTGAAGTCGCCCGAGCCCAGTTGGATATCGGCTTGGAGCTCGACAAGAAGACCTTCATGACCCACGAGCCCATCACAGGGGTGCTGACCATGGTGAATCGCGCCGGCCGGGAAATCGTGTTGGATGGTCCGCCCAGCGGCGGCCCTTGGCTCGACTTTCATGTCATCGACGGTCGCCAGCACATGGTCACTCCCGTGCCCGGCATCGCCAATCCGGGCCCACTGATTCTACCCAATGGAGCCCCACACAAAATCAAGGTGATGGTCAATCATGCCTATCCCATGACCGAGTCTGGGATGTATCGGGTCAAAGTCCGGGTCTACTTTCCGCCCCTGCAGCGCTATTTCGAGACCCGCATTCAGACGGTCAATATCGTGGATGGGCAACCGATGTGGGGACCGCAGGTTTTCGGGGTTCCGGCTGGTTTCGACGGGGCGGGCACCTACCGGGCCTACACCCTGCTGACCTTTTTCCAGGGCACCCAGAAACGATCCATCTACTTCCGGCTGTCTGACAATGACACCGGTCGGGTCAGGACGACCTACTCGCTCGGCGAATACATGATGGTGCGGCCTCCAGAACATGCCGTCGATGCCCAGAGTCAGCTCCACGTCCTCCACATGGCAGCGCCTCAGCAGTATTTTTACACGGTCATTCAGCCTTCCGGCAAAGTCCTCAAGCAGGTCGGCTATCGTGAGAAAGGCCTGAGCCGTCCCGAGTTGGTCGTCAACCCCCAAGGCGATGTGGCCATCCGAGGCGGAGTCAGTGTGGAGGAAATGGAAACGCCCTACGAGGAGCGCGAATTCCGCAAGCTCTCCGAGCGCCCGCCCGGCATGCCGGTTTACAGCCCACCAGGAGGCTGATCGCTGGCCACCCGCTCTCTGGAAGTATCCGCTCTTACTCCGCCGGGTCTCCCCGCGCCTTGGTTTTGTCGTGTCCGATTGACTCGGACTACGAAAATCCCGAAGTTTATCTATTCACTTGAAAATTTTTAAATTTTGCTGATATTTATTAAAATGATTAGATCTTGAGCCTCCGCCCAATCTCTCAAGTCGATCGTTGATTCAAAAAGGGAACCTTTGATGAAAATCAACCGCACCGATCGGCCCACCAGCCACCGCTCCCCGCTGCCGGGCAACGCAGTGCTTGCCAAGGCGTTGCTGACGCTTGCTTGCGTTTTCACTTTGGCCACCAGCGCTCAGGCCTTCAATACGATCATCATCGACCCTGGTCATGGCGCTCACGACCTCGGTGCCAGCGATTCCCTGGTTTATGAAAAGCACATCAATCTGGATGTGTCCCGTCGCCTAGAGCGTACTCTCCGCGAGATGGGATTCCGCACCGTGATGACACGCGCTGACGATACCTTCATCCCTCTCGATACCCGCTCATCCATTGCCAATCGCTACCGCAATGCGGTTTTTGTGAGTGTCCATTTCAACTCCAGCTACAAAAACAAAGTCACCGGCATCGAGACCTTCTACCGCAGTTCTGAAAGCAAAGCCTTTGCCGATCTGGTTCAACGGGAGTTGATCCGGAACATTGGCGCCGTCGATCGCGGCGTCAAAACCGCCAACTTCTCGGTCATCAAGAAAACCCAGCACCCCTGCATTCTGGTCGAGGGCGGTTTCATCAGCAATGCCAAGGAACGCAATGCCATGACCGATCCGCGATACCGTCAGGCAGTGGCCGACAGTATCGCCCGAGGCATCGTCGCCTTTCACAAAATGCGCACCCGGCGCTGAAACCTGGGTTTCATTTCAAAGGCCAGAAGACTGGCACCAAGGGAAGCACCACGATCAGGAGGATCAGGGTCAATCCGCCACCCATTCTGACGAAGTCGATAAACCGATATCTCCCGGGTCCGTAAACGATCACGCAGGAAGGCTCCAACGGAGCGATGAAGGAGATCGAGGCCGCCAGCATCACCCCGATGGCAAAACTGCGCGGGTCGGCTCCGATTTCCAGGGCTGCGCTGATTGCCACCGGCAGCACCAGCAACAGGAGAACGAACCCGATTTCCATCGATTGGGAGATGGCGGGATCCTGCTCCCTTCCTACTCTCCACGCAAGCGACATCGAAGGCGTCTACCGCGCTATCATCAACTCAAGAATCAGCGATAGATCTCGCCATCCCGTTTACGCGAAACTCGTGAACTGACGAAACTCTTCGAGACGGGTGTTGAACTCATCCACACTCAAGTCCTGAAGACGATGGGTGCTGAAGCTCTCGCAAGTGTAACCCGCGCTGATGGTGCCACGAGCGACCGCATTCGACAGATCCTCAAAGGAAAATTCATCCTTCCCGAGACTGCAGAGATAGCCAGCCATGGCGCCGACGAAGGAATCCCCCGCGCCCGTCGGATCATAGACCTGAGCCAGCGGATACGCCCCGCAACTGAAGAACCGATGCTTCCCGAACAGGAGCGCCCCATGCTCTCCTTTCTTGATGATCACATACTTCGGTCCCAGCTCCAGCATCCGATGTCCTGCGGTGATGAGATTCGTGGTCTCCATCAACTGCTTCGTCTCGCTGTCATTGATGACCAACAGATCGATGCGACGAAGCAGGTCATGCAGACGATCCCGGGCGATCGTGATCCACAGGTCCATGGTGTCGGCGATGGTGAAAATCGGACCGTCTCCGACCTGATCGAGAACCGAATGCTGATTCTCGGGATGCGCATTCGCCAAGAGCACGATGCGGGAAGATTTGAAGTTCTCGGGAATGGCTGGCTGCCAGGCTTCCAGGACATTCAGCGCTACGTCGAGCGTCTCGCGCGAGTTCATGTCATCGAAATACTCGCCCGACCAACGGAAAGTTTCGCCCTCGGAAAACTCCACCCCACCGAGGTCGACCTTGTGCTTCTCCAGCAGCTCGACATGCGGCTTGGGGAAATCATGTCCCACGATGCCAACCAGATTCACCGGAGCGAAAAAGCTCGCCGCGATCGCCGCGTAGGAAGCCGATCCTCCAAGGAGATTTTCATGCTCGTCGTGGGGAGTCTTGACGTGATCGAGGGCGATGGAACCGGAAATAAGGACGCTCATGGAGTGAATCTGGGTAGGAGTAATGCAGAAATAAAAGGAGCCCCGAATGAACAGGGTTAAGTCGCCGAGTCAACCCTGTTGAGTCAGGCGATCGCGGGGAGCATTGCTTTCGCCTCCCGCACGTATTCGGCGATATCGGGAGCTTGAAGAATCCCAGAGACGATGACGACGCGTCTGGCGCCTGCGGCGACGAGATCGGACACAATTTCCCGCTTGATGCCGCCGATACAAAAGATCGGGAGCCCGGGATGTTCGGAATGCACCTGTGCAATGTCGGCTAGCCCGATGGGCACGTAGTCAGGCTTGGTCAGCGTGGCAAAGAGTGGGCCGAATCCGAGGTAGCCCGCGCCTTCCGCAGCGCCTCCCCGGGCTTGATCAACACTATGAGTCGAGCGGCCCACCATCATGTCATCACCAACAATGGCTCGCACCTCCTCCATGGAAAGATCATCCTGCCCCACGTGAACCCCATCCGCTCCGAGTTCGGCCGCGACTTCGGCGTGATCGTTGATGACCAGAGGCACTCCGGCATCGCGAGTGAGCGGCAGGATTTCCCGGCCCATGGCCAGAATCTCATCGGGAGAATGACGTTTGGCCCGAAGCTGAATGATGTCGATGCCACCAGTCAACATTTCGCCAGTGACCCGAATCAGCGCTTCGCGATCCACGTAGCCGAGATCGAGAATGCCGTAGAGTCGGCAGTCGGCGATGGCCTTCATGACGTCAACAATGAGGCACCTCAGGCTTCAAGTGCCGGAGGCTGCGGAGGATCCGGCTGCGAAGCGAGGTACTCCTCCACCCAGCGAATGCTGTATTCACCAGACTTGAAGGCTCCGTGCTTCAGAATGGCCGCCTGAAAGGGAATGGTCGTCTTGATGCCGCTGATCAGGAATTCATTCAGAGCGCGCGACATGCGAGCAATGGCGATGTCGCGATTGGCACCGGTGACGATGAGCTTGGCGATCATCGAGTCATAATACGGCGGCACCTCGTAGCCGCTGTAGACATGGGTATCCACGCGCACCCCGCGTCCACCGGACGGGTAGTAAAGATTGATCTTGCCAGGGCTGGGCGCAAAATTGTTGTAGGGATCCTCCGCATTGATGCGGCACTCGATGGCATGTCCGCGCGGCTGGCTGTTGAGCACGTGCTCCGAGAGCGGCATTCCGGCAGCAATGCGCAGCTGCTCTTTGATGAGGTCACACCCGCGCACTTCTTCGGTGATGCAATGCTCCACCTGGATGCGGGTATTCATTTCCATGAAATAGAAATTCCCTTCGTCGTCGACGAGATACTCGATGGTGCCGCAGTTCTCGTAACCGATCTCGCGGGTCAAGGTGACCGAAGCTTCCGCCATCTCCGCCCGCAGCTTGGGCGTCAACAGTGGTGAGGGCGTTTCCTCGATGATCTTCTGGTTGCGGCGCTGCATAGAGCAGTCGCGTTCGCCCAGTTCCATCACGTTGCCGTGACGATCCGCCAAGACCTGAAACTCGATGTGATGAGGATCCTCGATCAGTCGTTCGATGTAGACGTCCCGCGATCCAAAACACGCCTCGGCCTCTGCCCGGGCGGCGTGGAATCCTGATTTGAGACTCGCCTGATTCAGTGCCGGACGCATGCCGCGACCACCGCCTCCGGCGGACGCCTTGATCATCACGGGATAGCCAATTTCATCAGCGATGCGGTAGGCTTCTTCCTCGTCTTTTACGATGCCTTCGCTGCCCGGCGTCACGGGGATGCCGTACTTTTTCGCCGTGGCTCGGGCCATGTTCTTGTCGCCCATCATCGAGATCACTTCTGCCGAAGGACCGATGAACTTGACCTTGCAGCTCTCGCAAATCTCGGCGAAACGCGGGTTTTCGGAGAGGAATCCGTAACCAGGATGGATCGCGTCGACGTTGGCGATCTCCGCCGCGCTCATGATGTTCTCGATCTTGAGATAGCTGCCAGAACTGGCAGCCGGACCGATGCAGATGGCTTCATCGGCCAACTGCACATGCATGGAATCCGCATCCGCCTCGGAATAGACCGCCACGGTGCGGATGTTCAGCTCCTTGCAGGCACGGATGACCCGCACGGCGATTTCACCACGATTCGCGACGAGGACGTTTCGGAACATGTTTGAGAAAGGTAGAGAAAAATCTGGGTCCCCGCCCCTGAACCCGGGCGGCTCAATGCGGTCGCCTTGGCGTGACTTAGGCGAGTTTCACGTAGAACAAGGGATCGCCATATTGAACAGGCGTCCCGTTCTCGACCAGAACCTTGGTGATGGTGCCGCGAACGCCGGCCTGAATCTGATTCATGACCTTCATGGCTTCCACGATACAGACCACCGTGTCTTCGGCGACTTCGCTGCCTTCTTTGACAAAGACATCCTCGTCGGGTGAAGGGGTACGATAGAAGGTGCCAACCAAAACTGACTTGATCTCTACTTCGCCCGGTCCGGGACCATCGGCAGAAGGTTCAACCCCGACCAAGGAAGAGGGAGCGGGAGCCGCAGGCGCCACGGGAGCTGGTGCCATCTGTGGTTGCGGCGCGTGCATGTACTGAGGCGGCGCGAAACTCATGAGCTTCTGGACCGCATCGAGATCGAGATCCGCGCCTTTGCGCAATTCGAGCTTCGATTCCTCGAGTTCCAGCTTGAAATGGGTAAGCCCATGGTCATCCATGAGCTCGACGATTCTTTTGATATCCTTGAAATCCACCGTTTTTCGCTTCTAGCCTCCGGTTGGTTGATCCTGATGATTAAGTGACAATTCTGGCGAATTTCTGCGCAGATGCCAGCGAAATCAACTTTCCGCCCGATACTAGACGAACCGGCCTCTTAGTCAACCGGGTTCCTTGGTCGGTCTCAAACACCGTCCATCAATGCCAATACCCGATCAATTTCTTCGTCGGTATTGTAGAAATGGGGGCTCAGGCGCACATGAGGCACCCCGGCGCGATCCTGACGGGCGCTGGCGACGACGCCATTGGCCTGCCAGTGCTGTATCAGAGCCGCGACTTTGCGCTTGTCCTCGTGAGTGAATGTGGTGATGCCACTGGCCGTGGGGCCCTCCTCGGGACCGATGACGCGATATCCGCGTGATGTCAGCCCCGGCACCAGCCGTTGTTTTTGCGCCAGCAATCGGGCGCCGACGCGATCAATGCCGACATCAAGCAGCAGATCGATCGCCGCCTTCATGCCGTGGAGACCCGAGGCATTGAGCACCCCAGGCTCGTAGCGACGACCACCCGGCTCGAAGTCGATGGCGTCCTGAGGAATGAACTGGGGAGATTTCACATTCCACGCTCCGAGCAGACTGGGGCGCAGGATTTCAAAATGCTCCTCGGCCACATAGAAAATGCCGGCCGTCATGGGTCCGAGCATCCACTTGTGGGAATCGGCACTCAGGAAATCGACGTGTTCCACCGAGGTCGAAAAGGCTCCCACGGTCTGAATCGCATCCAGGCAAAACAACGCGCCTCGATCATGAACGAGTTGACCGATGGCATCGACATCGATGCGATAGCCGCTGAGAAAATGACAGGACGCGAGGGCCACCAAGCGGGTGCGCTCCGTCATCGCCGCCGCGACCGTCTCGGGAGTGATCTCGCCGGGACGCTCGGGGTCGAGCTGGATCACTTTGACGCCGAGCCGCTCGAGATCGGTCCACGGATACACATTGGCGGGATAGTCCTCGCGGTGGCAGATGATTTCATCTCCGGGATGCCAGTCAAGCCCACGCGCCACCAGACTCAGCCCCAGCGAGGTTGGCCCAAGCAGGGCAATCTCGCTCGGTTTGGCACCGATGAGCCGGGCGGCCGAGTCGCGAACCGTGTCCATGTCATCGAGCAAGACCTTGGAGTAGTCGAGCTCTCCGGTCGCCGCCTGATGATTGAAGGCATTCATGGCCTCCACCACCACTGTCGGGGTCACGGTGACCGCTGCGTGCGCCAGAAAAATGCGCTCTCGGGCCACCGGGAACTGCTCTTGTCGCCAAGCTTCGTCGCTGGTGATCCTTTCGAGAAAATCGCTCATCGTTTCCTTTCCCAGTGCCTGAATGTTTCGCTCAGACGCGTTGAGCCTTCTCCCCTTCCTCGATCAATTTCCAGAATTGTTTCGACTGACTCAGCGCCTCGTCTTCGCTCAACGGCAGACTGGTCCGATACAGGAAATCCTGAAAGGTGTTTTTCGTCAGCACCCGATGCACCAAGACGGAATGATCGTCGGTCATCTCGAAATAGATTCGGACATCCTTGGCCCGGTAGCGGAAAAGTGTCTTCCCCTCGCGCTCGAGCGTGCCAAAGCGGTCGCCGTCGAGGTTTTTGAGATCCTCGGGTTTCACTTGGAATTCGCTGAGGACTTCCATCTGCATCATCGTCGGAAGTTGGGAAATTTCCGCGGCGCTGATTTCGTTGAAGATGATCTGGAACACGTCTCCACCCTTGCCGCTGTCCCCCTACCCCGCCAGCGAAAAAACTCAGCGAGACTCCGCCTTCTCGGTCGTTTCCCGAGCCTCGACTTTCTCCCGCTCCAGTCGATCACGCAGCCTCTGACGACCAATCGCCCGGGGCAGCAGGCCCTGGGAGGGGCTGAACAGCCACGCAATCACAAAAAGCCCCAGACCGGCAACGACCATGGCAGCCGGCAGGTTGCTGTCGAGCCAGAGCCCCACGTGATAACCGATCACCGTGCTGGCGGCGGCATGGATCACGGTGAGCACGAGAGCTTTCCACAAACGATCCGTCAGCAACAATGCGGTCGCACCCGGGATGATCAACATCGCCACCACGATGATGCTGCCGACCGCTTCAAAAGCGCTCACCACCGTCACTGACAGCCAGGCCATGAGTCCGTAGTGAATCCAGCGAGCCCGAATTCCGAGAGACCGTGCCAGGGTCGGATCGAACGCGCTCACCAGCAGATCTTTGAAAAAGAAACCGATCAGGAGAATCGTCGCCAGCAGGACCGATCCCGCCTGAATCAACGCCGGGGGCATGCCCGGTTGGGTCGCGACTTCAGCGAGATTTCCAAACAACACGCAGTCGGCATCGATGTGCAGATCTCCGGCAAACATCGTCACCATGACCACGCCGAGGGCAAACAGCGCCGAGAAAACGATCCCGATGGCGGCGTCGGTTTTTACCCGACTGTGATGGTCGATCGATTCGATCAGCACCGTGGTCACAAATCCCGCCACAATCGCCCCGATGATGATGGCAGGGCCAGTCAGCGTATGGGCCACCAAGGCAGCGAGCACGATGCCTGGCAGGACACTGTGGCTGATCGCATCGCCAACCAGAGCCAGACGCCGAAGAATCAAATAGACTCCCACCAATCCACAGGAAGCCGACACACAGAAAGCCATCGCGATCACCCGCAGAGTTGTGTCGAGATACCACGCCGACCACGGTTCCGTGAGGAACAGGTGCCAGTGGAAAGGTGGAATGATCTCGCTCATCAGATTCCCGATCCTCCGCTTTCCTCCATCGCCAGAGGGATCACGCGCCCGTGCGGGTCCTCTGTCGGTTGATCCAGAGACCGCTCCAGTTCCCTGACAATGTCCTCCCCGAGGATGTGCTCGATCTTCTCGGCATCATCGTGCACGTGATCCGGCGCAATGTTGGCGGCATTGGTGAGAAACAGTTCCCAGAGTCGGTGATTGCGCACAATCTCCATCGCGCGCGCACGCCCGGCTTCCGTCAATGTTACGCGCCCCTGCTCGTCGGGAGACTCGGCCAATCCGTGACGAACTAGGGCGGCAATTTCACCATCGACCAGTAGCGGCGAGCGTCGACGCTGATCGACGAGCGCTTGATGAGACACTTTCCCCTCGGCAACATCGCTGCCCTCGTTCTCGAGCAGGTGAAAGATCGCTTTGAGCGTGTTTTCCCGTCGGATCTTTCGGCTCTGATGACGCTGCCGCGACCAACGCGGAACCACCCCATGGTTGGGCGCAAAAAGGAAAGCTCCCACAAAAAGCGCCGACGCGCTCAGCACGACAAACGGTCCCGTCGGCAGCCCCGTCTGAAGCGCGGACAAGAAGGCACCTGCCGCCCCGGCGATCATGCCGAAGAGCATCGAGAGTCCGGCCATGCGATGCAATCGATCCGTCAGCAGATAGGCCGTCGCCGCCGGGATCACCAACAGAGCCGACACCAACACCACTCCAACGGCCTGCAGCGCGCTGACCACCGCCCAGGCCAGCAACAGCATGAGCAGGTAATGCATCGCCTGACTGGGAATGCCGACGCTGGTGGCAAAGGTCGGATCAAAACTGGCGATGCGAAATTGAGGAAACAGAAGCCCGAGAATCAGCAGAGACACGAGCGACACCACCGCGATGAGACCGAGGTCAGTTTCTGACAAAGCCGCCGCCGAGCCGAACAGAAAGGATTTCAGACCGCTTTTGTCGCCCGGCAATTTTTGAATCAGGGTGATCAGGAGAATCCCGAAACCGTAAAAGCCACCCAACACAATTCCCAAAGCAGTGTCGCGTTTCAGTCGAGTGGTTTGACGAATCAAACTCACCACGATCGCTCCGATAATTCCCGCTCCCACCGCTCCGAGAAAAAGATGCAGCGGTTGTTTACTGAGCGTCCAGAGATAGCCGAGGGCGATGCCCGGCAGCACCGCGTGGGCCAGCATGTCGCCGACGAGAGCGAATTGTCTCACCACAATGAAAGTGCCCAGCAGTCCGCAACAGAGCCCGAGCAGGACGCAGCCTGCCACTGCGATTCGCACCGTGGGATCGCGAAAGGAGAAAAACCGAATCGCCCGGTCCAACACATTGCCTTCCGAGACTTCCCCGATGCGAGCCGCCTGAGCCAGCGTCGGAAACGCCATCAGCATCCCCAGCAACAGGAGCCCGGCCATCAGATGGCGAGAAATCCTGGGAAGGGAGAGGCAACAGGGTTGAGTCATCGAGTCAACAGGGTTCAATCAATGCGACTCCTCGCGGGCGAGGGCCTCATTGCGGCGCAGCACTTCGGCCACTTCTGTCATGACGGTGAGCTGACCGCCATAGGTCTTGGCGAGCATCTCAGGAGTGAAGACTTCCGAGGTAGGCCCAGAGGCGACGAGGCGGAGGTTCAGCAACACGAGCCAGTCAAAATAGTCCGGCACCGAGGCGAGATCGTGATGCACCACGAACAGCGTTTTCCCCTGCGAGCACAGTTCACGAAGCAGGGCGATGATGGCGTCCTCGGTGGCGGCATCGACTCCGGCAAAGGGTTCGTCCATGAAATAGAGATCGCTCTCCTGCGCCAGCGCGCGGGCGAGGAAGACGCGCTGCTGTTGACCGCCAGAGAGGTTGGCAATCTGTCGATCCGCGAAGGGCAACATCCTGACTTTTTCCAGACAGGCTCGGGCGATCTCTCGATCCGCCTTCCCGGGTCGCTTGAGCCATCCGAGTTTCCCGTAGCGCCCCATCAAGACCACGTCCATGACATTGACGGGAAAATCCCAATCGATCTCCTCGCGTTGGGGCACGTAGCCGACCCGGTCACGAACTTCTTTCAACGGCCTACCGAAAGCCTCCACCCATCCACTGCTTAGCGGCAACAGGCCCATGGCGGCTTTGATCAAAGTGGACTTACCCGCGCCATTTGGCCCGATGATCCCAACGAGCTTTCCGGCGGGAATTTCAAAATCGACGCCCCACAAGACGGGCTTTTTGTGGTAGGCGACCGTGAGGTCGTGAACCTCGAGAGCAGGGCTGGGTTGGGAAGTTTCGCTCATGAAAACAGAAAAGCGTCGGAGCATTTCTCGCGCCCGACCGCGGGGCTAATCACTTCAATGCCTCGACCATGGCGTTCACATTGTGTTTCATCATTCCGATATAGGTACCCTTATCGTAGGTCTCTCCGGCAGCCGTTTCCATCTGGCCCGCCGGCCCACAGGAATCTGAATACAGTTCTCCACCGATGACAACTCCCGCATCTTTGGCGATACGTTCGATGGTGGCACGGGAGACACTGCTCTCCACAAAAATGGCCTTCACGCCACGGCTTTTCACCAGGTCGACGGTGTTCACGATATCGGCAATACCGGCATCTGCTGCCGTGGAAATACCCTGTACGCCGATGACTTCGAAACCATAGGCACGACCGAAATAGGTGAAGGCATCGTGACTGGTGACGAGCAATCGATTCGCCTCCGGGACCAGCGCGATTCGTTCACGTATCCAGGCATCCAGCGCGTCCAACTCGGTGGAATAGGCATCGGCCCGGGCGGCAATGGCATCCGCTTTCTCTGGCATCAGATGTTGCAGGGCCTCCCGAACCGTCGGCACGGTCTGCTTCCACAGTTGGACATCGCCCCACACGTGCGGGTCGGCGTGTCCTTCGAAATTTTCAGGCTGGATGACCTGATCTCTCGGCAGGGCTTCGGCAACGGCCACGACTGCTTTTCCCTGCGCCGCCATGGGCTCGAGGACATCCGCCATTTTTCCTTCGAGCAAAAAGCCGTTGTAAAACACCGCATCCGAACCGCGAATCTGGGCGATGGCCCGGGCCGGCATTTCATAGGTATGAGGATCGACACCCGGAGCCATCAGCCCGGCGACCTCGGCATCGTCTCCGGCCAGGGCCTTGACCAGATCCGTCAACATGGTGCTGGTGGCCACGATGCGTGGCTTGCCTTCGTGAGGCGTCTCGCCCGCGCCGTCACCTTTCTTTCCGCAGCCTGAAAGACCAAAAGAAATCGAAGCCATCACCACACACAGTGCCACTGCCCTGCGCTTCCAACCTTCCCGATTCGTTGCCTTCATGATTCAAAGAATAGGCTCACCTATCCTTTATAGTCTTGGCTAGTTCTTCGGTTTTGTCAACGCCCATCCTGAAACGAGCACAGCTCCACTCAGCCGAAGCCGAGTGAAGCTGTTATTTCCCCCCCAAAGTGTTGAAATTGATGTGACGAGACTGATCGGAATCGAAAATTTGATCAAGAAAAAGAATCTGCCCAACCATCCCGCAATCACGGAATTTCAGGATTCGATCAGGCTTTTCGCAGCAACATGTAGATGCCGATCGTGACCATGACGCCGCCAAAAATGCGGGTCAGCGATTCGTTGCTCATGGTCTTGACCCAGTCGCTGGCGAAGTAGGCGAACAGACACGCGCCGATGGCGGTGGGAACGAACAGTTTCCAATCAACGAGATTATTCCCGGTATTCTTAAAGATCGCGACGGCTGCCGTGGGAGCGATCACCGCGAGCGAAGTGGCGATGGCAATCTTTTGATCAACCCCAAGCAAAAGGACAAAAGCCGGCACCATGATGACACCGCCACCGACACCACAAAGTGAGGCGATGAGCCCCCCGATGGATCCTATCAAGACGGGAATGAAGATGGTTTGAAGCATTTCGAAAAAGGGAGGAGACGGAGGAATCAGGCGGCGCGATCCCGAGACTTGGATCGAGAGAGGAAGCGTGTGACCAACTGTCCGAGCACCAGCCGGGGCTCCAACGCGGTAGTCACGAGACGGAGATTGGCCTCAAGGCACCCCTCCAGCCCGGCACGCAATTCGGCGGCGGTGAATTTCCGACACTCTTGGGCCGCGAGGAATACCGGGTAGACATTGGGTCCGCCGTCTTTTTTGCGTGGCAGATGCGCGATCTCGCTCGCCGGCAGTCGATTGATCGCGGCCTCGAATCCGCGGTAGTTGTTCCCCGGTTTCAGCCCATGGCGTTCGATCAGGTCACGCGCCTGCAGCAAATAGCGAATCTTTGGCACAATGGCGGCCAGCAACAAACCGACCGCATTTTCACCATTCTTCAGCTGACGCTCGATGAGTTCCAGGGTCAACGGCAGATTGCGCTGAGCCAGCGCATTGCTGATTTCAAAAATCACGCCGGTATGGGTCGACACCACGATGGCGCGAACATCATCCACGGTCGCCCGCTTCCGATCTCCGAGATACAGGGACAGTTTTTCCAACTCACTCCGAAGCTGGCGAGTATCCGCACCGACCATGAGAACGAAGCGATCCAGCGCCTCGGGATCGAATTCGATGCCCATCTCCCTCGCCCATTTTCCTACCGGCCCGACGAGCTGCGTTTCCCATCCGTCCCGAGAGATGTCGACTTTGTCGAAGACCTCGATCTTGGCCAGTTTGGAGAGTTTTTTGTAAAAGCTTCGCCGCTTGTCGATCTCAGTCGCGCTGAGGATGAATGTCACGTCGGGCGGCAGCCCCGCTTCCAGCACGTTTTGCAATCCTTCCACCGCCGACAAGGTGGTCTGCGATCTCCCGGTGACACTGTCTCCAAAAAAATTGGCCCCCTGCAACCAGACCAGTTTGCCCC
>JAGROX010000465.1 GCA_020440025.1 Verrucomicrobiia bacterium | reverse complement strand
AACGAGGCAGGCAAATCCGACGAAGCACGCGCCGCCTTTGATCAGCTGCGCGTCGTCGGCGCCAGCGCCGATCTCGACCTGCCGATGTTTCAACGCATCGCCCCGGTGGCCGAGACCTTTGGCTACCCGGCCGACTGGCGCACGCCGCAGGCACCTGCCAAGGATTTGGGAGAACGTCCCGCGCTCGACCAACTCGGCCCCTTCCGCTGGTCACCTCCCGCCGCGCCCGCCTGGACGCTGAAAGATGCCAAGGGCGAACCGACCTCGCTCGCCGATTTCAAAGGTCGTCCTGTCCTCGTCATCTTCTACCTCGGCCAAGGCTGCTTTCACTGCATGGAGCAGCTCAACAACTTCGCCCCCGTCACCGAAGATTATGCCAAGGCCGGTATTCCCATCATCGCCATCAGCAGCGACACCGTGGAGGGGCTCGCCGAGACCTTTCAAAATGCCGCCGGAGGCGAGGAGGGCCAGAGCCGCAACCCCTTCCCTTTCCCGCTCCTGTCCGACGCCAGTCTCGAGACATTCAAAGCCTACCGCGCTTTCGATGATTTCGAAAACCAGACGCTTCACGGCACCTTCCTCATCGACGGTCAGGGCCGCATCCGCTGGGAGGACATCAGCTACGAGCCCTTCATGTACACCGAATGGCTCCTCGAAGAATGCCAGCGTCTCCTGAGTTTCGACGAATCCTGAGTCGTCAACACTACCGCCACCATTCTCACTTCCCCCGCATTCGACCATGCACAGCCCGCTCATCTCTCTCCTTTTTTCTCTCCTCCTCTGCGTCTCTGCGATTATCTCGCGTTTCGCGAGATTTGCAGCTTCGCTTCGCTTGGTTTTCCTCCTCGCGCTGCTCGGCGGTGGCAGTCTGCGCGAGACCATGGCGGATGATCAGGCTCCGCGCCCCAACATCATCCTCATCATGGCCGATGACATGGGCTGGTCGGACATCGGTTGCTACGGCTCGGAAATACTCACCCCGAACATCGACCGCATCGCCGGGGAGGGCGTGCAGTTCACTCAATTCTACAACAACGGAAAATGCACCACCACCCGCGCCAGCCTCCTCACCGGGCTCTATCCGCGAAAGGGAGGACGCGGCATCGAACTACTGACGGCGAACATGCTCACCCTCGGCGAAGCCCTGAAACTCGCCGACTACCAGACCGGCATGAGCGGCAAATGGCACAGCGGCAGCAAGGCCCCGAATCGCCCCTTCGATCGCGGATTCGACCGCAGCTACGGACTCTGGGATGGCTGCTGCAATTTTTTCGATCCCAACCAGCCGGATCCGAAATTCAAAGGCGGCAAGGTGCGGGCCTTCGGGGAGGACGACCAACTCATCACCGAGTTTCCCGAGGACTTCTACACCACCGACGCCTTCACCGATCAGGCCATCGCCACCATCAAGGCTCAGGTCGCAGTGGGGAAACCTTTCTTTCACTACCTCCCCTACACCGCACCCCACTATCCTCTCCATGCCAAGTCCGAGGACATCGCCAAGTTCAAAGGCAAGTATGCGGACGGCTGGGACGCGTTGCGAAAATCCCGTTATCAACGTCAAGTCGAGATGGGTCTGATCGATCCCCAGAAATTTCCCGATCCCGGTCCCAATCCCAACAATCAGAGTTGGACGGCCGGACAGAATGCCGACTCTGAATGGGAAAACCTGCGTATGGAAACCTACGCCGCCATGGTTCACTGCATGGATCGCAACATCGGCCGAGTGCTGGCAACCCTCGATGAGCTGAAGATCGCCGACAACACCCTCGTCATGTTTTTGAGCGACAACGGCGCCTGTTCCGAGACGCCCGGCGGCGCCGGCAATACCGAGCATCGCCCAGGACCCAAGGAATGGTACAGCCACGTCGGCCCCAACTGGGCCTACGCGCAGAATTCCCCCTTCCGCCTCTATAAATCCCACTCTCACGAAGGCGGCATCGCCACCCCTTTCATCGCCCGTTGGCCCGCCAAAATCAAAGCCGGCACCCGGAGCGAACAGGTCGGACACATCATCGATTTTCTCCCCACCTTTCTCGATGCCGCCGGAGGCGAGTATCCCACCACCCGCAACGGCGAACCTCTTCTACTGCCCGAAGGCATCAGCCTCATCCCGGCCCTCACCGGCACCGTCGAGATCATCGAACGTCCCGCCCCCCTGTTCTGGCACTGGTCCGGTACCCGCGGCGTCCGCGACGGCGACCTGAAACTCGTCTGGGAAAACGCCAAGTCCGGCTGGGAACTCTACGACCTCAGCAAGGACCGCACCGAGACCCACAACCTCGCCGAATCCCAACCCACCAAGGTCGACCAACTGGCGAAAAAGTGGGTCGCCTGGGCGCGACTGACTGACGTGAAATTCTGAATCGCCCTCATTCGAGAAAGCCAAATCAGGCGCTCGGACAAAGGGATTCAACTCCCGCCCTCCCCCAAATACCAACGCTCCCGAATCTCCACCAGCGCCGCTTCCAACGCCTCGCGGTCTGGCTCGTCGGGGAGGTCGGCGACTTCGAACAAGGTCTCGATGCGGGCGATCTTTTCCTCGGCCTGGGCGATGAGGTCGTCGTATTCGAAATCGCCGCGTCGGATCTGCATGAGGAAGTCGCGATTCGGTCGGCGCACAGTGATTCTCCGGTCCCGCGCGATCTCCTCGGCCATGTCGAGCAGGCGAAAAGTGTGCATGAGGTTTTTCGAATCGTAGTTGCGACCATGAGCCACATTCGTCGCGTAGCGGGCCTCGTTGCGATTTTCCAACCACTCGTGATACTCCCGATACTCGCGGCAGTATTTCTTGTAGCCGTCCTTGTTGAAGTTCATCCAACCGATGGGTGTCTCGCCCTTGGGCACACTGCTGAGATTCAACTCGGTGGAATCAGCTGACCGAATGATGCCGCTGTATCCCCGGGTGCGATCGGGATCGTGATAGATGCCGAAGACATCGCGCATGTGGGGAATTTTTACCAAACCGCAGTCCCACTGACGGAAACCCTGCTGCTCCAGCCACTCGCCCAGCGGGGTGGATCCCTGACCATCGACGACATGACAAAACTCCAGCACCGAACGTCGCGGTCCGTCCATGGGATTGACGATCTTTTTGTTCAGCCCTCGCGCCTTCCGCACCTGGGTCACCGCATAACCTGCGAAGGTATCCC
>JAGROX010000464.1 GCA_020440025.1 Verrucomicrobiia bacterium | reverse complement strand
GTTTCGTCATCCTCATCGCAAAGGAGGCCGGTTTCTTCTTCGTCGACGGCCTCGGGAATGCCGCCGTGACGGGTTGCCAGCACCGGCAGGCCCGTTGACATCGCTTCGAGCATCGAGTTCGGCACGCCTTCCTGATTCTGATCCGCCGTCAGTCGACTCGGGTGAATGAACAGATGGGCCTCGTGATACAGCTCCTTCAGTTCCGAACTTTTCACGAAGCCGGCGAACCGCACTCGGTCAGCGATCCTGAGGGATTCCGCCTGTGCGCGCAATTCACCTTCCAGAGGCCCATCTCCCGCGATCGTCAGGCGGGCATTGGGGTGGCTCTTGAGAAAGGTGTGAAAAACTCGCAGCGTCAGGTCCAGTCCCTTTTTCTCGATCAGGCGGCAAGCCTGCACCAAGTGCCATCCGTCCTTCTCGCCCGTGCCGGGAGTGGGGCGATCGATCTTGGGAAAGTCACCCGTCGGAATCGACGTGCGATTCATTCGGATTTTTGCCTCCGGGCAGCCCAGTTCCAGCAATCGCGCCTTCAAACTCGCCGATCTTACCATCACTAGAGGCACCGTTTGCAGGAGGTCGCGCAAGTTGTCCAGATAGCCCGGTTGATTCTCCCGCGGCTGCACATCCATCCCGTGAAAACTCACCACCGTCGGCTTCGGCCAGCGTTTGATGATGGGCAGCAGATGCACCCCTGTGTGGCCAAAGTACACATGCATCAGATCAGCGCCCGAGGGCTCCAGGATCGAGCGCAAGGCGCCGTACTCACCCCGATAGACGATGGGCGGCTCCTTCTTGATATATTTTAGCCAGAAACGACGGAGGAAATTTGACCGCACCTTGCGATGCATCCGCACATCCGGAAACGGGAATCGCTCCTCGCTTTGTCTTTCCTTGCAGATCACCAGCGTGTCCACGCGCTTCAATCCCGTCACCTGCCGGTAGATATGGAGCATCTCCGGTTTCAGGAAAGTGGTGCAATAGCTGGCGACAACTGGCTTTTTCGACATGGCGGCGGCAGACGAATGAGCCCAGTAATCGGGCAGGGAAGCGGGCGCGTCAAATTCCGGGGGAAAACCTTCTTCGGAAACCGACCGGTTGGAATCCAAGCAATCCACGGATCTCCCTTGGAGTGTTGGGGCAATCAGTTTCGGCATTGGTGGCGCGGGAGCTTCGACGCGGTGTCCAAGGGATCGGCTTACGCTGATGCGCCGGGTGGAGCATTGACCTGACTGGGGTCCATTCGCTATGTCTTCGGAGTGAGAACTTTCAGCAACGAATTCTATCGGAGAGCCTTCTTTTCGGTTCCCGCCCTGGTCGCCTGCCTTTTTCTGACCGCCGCAATGGCCAGTCATGCGGCGAAATCGGAGGTTCCGGAGCGTCCCAATATCCTCCTGATTTTTGCCGATGATGTGGGGCGCGAGGTGCTGAGCTGCTATGGCGGGACCAGTTATGGAACACCAGCGATCGATGCATTGGCCACGGGCGGCATGAGATTCACCCATGCCTACGCGATGCCGGTTTGTCATCCGTCGCGGGTCTGTCTGCTATCGGGACAGTATCCGGCCCGGCTCGGCAATCCCAAGTGGGGTGACTATCCGGCAGAAGCGGCTCCTTTCACGCTCGCGCAGACGCTGAAAAAGGCTGGTTACGCCACGGCCATCGCGGGCAAATGGCAGTTGGCCCTGTTGAAAAAAAATCCCGATCATCCCCAGGAGCTGGGCTTTGATCGATCCTCGGTTTTTGGTTGGCACGAAGGGGCGCGGTATCATGACCCGCTCATCTATGAGGACGGCAAGGTGAGAGAGGGCACGGATGGGAAATACGGTCCCGATCTTTATGTCGAATATCTCACCGATTTCATGCGGGACAGTCGGGACAAAGAACAGCCGTTTTTTGCCATCTACTCCATGGCTCTCTGTCACGATGTCACCGATGACATCGGCAAGCCGGTGCCCTTTTATCGGGATGGAAAGTGGATGTCCTACGCGGAAATGGCGCACTCCATGGATGAAATGGTGGGGCGCATCACCAAGGCGGTGGATGATCTCGGTCTGCGGAAGAACACGCTGATTCTTTTCACCACCGACAATGGAACGGCCGCCGCGTCCTACATTACGGTGAATCCCGATGGCAAGATGGTGAAGGACCCGGTCTACTCCGAGTATGAGGGGCGACAGATCCGGGGAGGCAAGGGGACTTTTGTGGACTGGGGAACTCGGGTGCCACTGATCGCCAACTGGCCGGGCGTGATCGTGGCAGGGAAAGTGACCGATGATTTCGTGGATCTGTCCGATTACCTCCCGACCTTTGCCGAGATCGCGGGAGCGCCTTTACCGGAAGGGGTGAAATTAGATGGGACGAGTTTTGCCGGACGCCTGTTTCGCGGTGAGGCGTCATCGCGAGAGTGGGCCTATGCCGAGACGAAAGGGCGTCGCTTTGTGAAAACGAGAGAGTTCAAGCTCTATGGCGATGATCGATTTTACGACCTTAGGGTCGATCCCGAGGAGGAACTCGGACCACTGAAGGGCGAACTTTCCGAAGAACAAGCAGCTGGGCGAAAGCAGTTGGAACTGGCTCTCTCGGGGGTGCCCTTGCCCAGCGATGACCCGGGATTCAAAGCTATCTTCAATGGCAAGGACCTCACCGGTTGGGAAGGCGTGCCGGGCGCTTGGGAAGTCAGCGATGGAGCGATTCGTTGCACCGGTCAAGCCGAGGGAAAGAAGAACTGGCTGATCTGGCGAGGTGGTGAACCGGACGACTTCGAACTGCGGATGGAGTTTCGATTCACCAGCGGAAATTCCGGCGTGCAGGTGCGTAGTCACGAGCTGGAGGGCGATCCGGCCTTTCAGGTGCAGGGCTATCAGGTGGAAGTCGCCGAGGCCAAAGTGATGGGACTGTGGCATCACTCTCTCGCTCCCGAAAAATATCGAAGCCATCTCGCCACCGCCGGACAGCAAGTCGTGATCGCCAAGTCGGGCGAGAAAACGGTCAAAGAGTTTGCCGATCCCTTGGAGATTCAAGCCAACTGCAAAGACGGGGACTGGAACGAACTCGTCATCGTCGCCAAGGGGAATCGGCTGGTTCAACGCATCAACGGCGTGAAGTTTGCCGAACTTACCGATCAGGATGAAAAGTATGCGATGAGAAAGGGCCTCATTGCCCTTCAGGATCATGGCAAAGGCACCGTGGCTGAGTTTCGGAAGATTCGGCTGAAAGTCTTGAAATGAGGGCTTCCTTGTCCTCCTACGCGTTCCGCTCTCCCACGGTGATCGCCTCATTCCGGAGCCACTTTCGAATCAGGGTGTCATCGAGAATCTTGCCCACCACCCGATAGTTGGATCGTTTGAGAGGATTGTCCGAATTGATCGGTTCGGCGACTACTGCCCGTGGCGGGGTGAAATAGGAGGAATGGACAAACGTGAGCGTACTCCCATCATAGACGACGAAACCGACGTGGCTATCGAGTCCCACGATGTAGAGCCCCACTCCAGATCGGCGGATGTGGTTCTCGATCTCAGAGATGGGTTTCCCGGCAGAGATCGAGATAGATTCGCGTCCGGTCAGACTATTGATGATGGTTTGCGAGGCTTGTTGCGCCAGTTTCGTACGGGGCAGGTTGAATCCGGCATCGCGCAGCGTGGTCGTCACAAAGTAGCCGCAGGCGATCTTACCCTCGCCAGGCGTCTGCGAAACGCCGTTGAAGTCCCAAGGGGTGCCAGTCCACGCCGGAAAGATCTCGGTAACTATGGCTTCGAAAACCGTGCTGCGAGCCGTTTCAAGAATTTTGGCCTGTTCCTCGGTGTCCCCGCTCGCGAGGGCTGCTTGATGCTGTCGATTCAGCGAATTTCTACTCGCGGCCAGGGCTTCCAATGTCGTTTGGTAGTCCTCACGTGCTTGGATAGCCTCTGAAATGGTGAGGCCGGGGCTTGAGGCATCGGCGTGCTTTGGCGTGGAAGGGTTTTCCTGACCACAGGAAGATACCACGATGACGAAAATAGGAAGGCAACAACGGAGCGAAATGGACATGTCGGCGAATACGCATCGCGCAGCGCCTTTCTTTCAGTGACTACTTCGGCAGCCCGAGGTGTTGCTGGAAGAATTCGATGCGTTTTCTCCGTAGGTAGGGCTTTTCTCCGACTCCATGTCCTGCTCCCGGCACGATGATGAACTCGAAATCCTTGTCCGCCTTGATCAAGGCATTCACCACCTGCATCGTCGATGATGGATCGACGTTCTTGTCGAGTTCTCCAACGGTGAGGAGCAGCGCGCCTGTCAGTTTCTCAATGTGAGTGACATTGGAGTTGGCTGCGTAGGCTGGGCCGACCGGCCAATCCATCCACTGTTCGTTCCACCAGATCTTGTCCATCCGATTGTCGTGACAGCCACAGTCGGCGGCGCCCGCCTGGTAAAAATCCGGATGCGTCAGCAGTCCCGCGAGGGCGCTCTGTCCCCCCGCCGATCCTCCGTAGATTCCCACCCGCTTGAGATCCATCTGCGGCACAACCTTGGCGGCTTCAGTGATCCATTTTCGGCGATCGGGAAAGCCGGAATCGATCAGGTTTTGGTAGGCAATTTGCTGGAACTTTCTGCCGCGATAGTTGGTGCCAAGTCCATCGAGTTTCACCACAATGAAGCCCGCATCCGCCATCTCGGCCATGACGCCGTGGCGGACCTGCCAGGTCTTGGGAGTGAAAGCGCCATGTGGCCCTGCATAGATGGCTTCGATGACCGGGTAGCGTTTCTTGGAATCGAAATCGGTCGGGCGAAAAATGACTCCGTGAATGTCGAATTCGTTGTTTCGATCCTTGGTCACGAAACGCTGGGGCATCTGCCAGCCAAGTTGGCTCAAGGCATCGAGCCCACTCGCTTCGGCAATGGTCGCGATCTTCTTCCCGTCCGAGAATCGCCGGATCTCAAATACCGGCGGGTGATCGACCCGAGACCATTTTGCGAGGTAATGTTGTCCATCTGGTGAGGGGAAAATCTCATGAGTCCCGTCGGCATCGGTCAGGTGGACCACGGTGCCATCATCCAGATTGAGGATGGCAAAGTGCAGATAATAGGGATCCTGTTCGGGATAAAATCCGGAAATCTTGATCAGCGCGGTTCGCGTTGATTCGTTGACGTCCACCACCTCCCTTACGACCCACTTACCCGAGGTGAGCTGCCGGATCACCTCTCCAGATTTGCCGTCGATTAGGTAGAGATGATTCCAGCCATCCCGCTCCGAGAGCCACAGAATTTCATCGGCACCGTTTAGATCACGACGAAAGGTGTTTCCGAACACAAACACGAATTTCTCGTCGGTTTCATCGATCAGAATCCGCTGCCTGCCGGTTTCCGTTTCCCATTCGATGACCCGAAACTTTCCAAAGCCCCGCTCGATGAATTCGAAAACGAATCGTCTGGAATCACCGCGCCAGCCGAAGTTGCGGAGATCGAAAGGAGTCTCGATCAACTCAGGCTTTGCCTCAATCGCTTCGCGCTCATCGACGAAAAAGATCACGGGCACGGCGATGTTGAGGTCGTCTCCGGCTTTCGGATAGCTGATGGTCGAATGTTTCGGTTGGAGGGAGTCTTCGGGTGACGATTCGACGTAGTGAACTTCTCGGACTGGATGCATCGGGCGTTTGAAGGCGGCAAATCGCGAAGAGTCTGGTGACCAAAGCACCCGGTTTTCATCCCATTTCCAACCGTCAGGCAGCGGCTGGGAGCGCTTCGTGTCGCCAATGAATACCGCGCCATCGCGAAAGGAGACCTTCTGCGATTCATCGGGCGATTTCGCCGAGTTCTTTGAAATCAGTGCCGGCTTCTCCGGCTTGGTTCGTTGCGGCTCCTTGGGGCTGGGTTCATAGCCCTCAGGCTTCTTTTCGATTTCCGATACCTCACCCGATTTCAAATCCAACAGGTGCCACTCTCGTTTCCCTGATTCGAACTCGAAATGAAATGCCACGGAACCTCCATCTTTCGCCCAGAAGACCGGCAGGTTCTCGTTCAGGATCTTGCCGGCGAAACGCTTGCGTGTGGCCTCACTCTCTTTCTCAAGCTGACTGGTGCCACCGTGCTCGGCGAAAGCATTTGCCGTGAGAATGAGGGAAAACAAAAACGACAGATGGGCGCGAGACATGGCACGAATGGAACAGGGTATGATCGCGGAATCAACCCTGTTGAATGGCGAGTGCGCGCCGAATTGTCTGCAAAGAAATCACAGGAATCGCGTAGTTTCCCTTTTGACGAGTTTCTCCTATTTTGCTCGACGATGAATTCAGCCAGCCTACTCTCAATCACCGCGATCTTTTTGGGCCTATCGCCTGTTGCCAGCCTGCTTGCCGACGAGAATTGGCCTCAATGGCGCGGTCCAGATGGCAGCAGCGTTTCGAAACCTGGTGATTACCCCACTGTGTTTTCCCCATCTGAGAATCTCCTCTGGAATGTGGAGCTTCCGGGCATTGGAAGCAGTACTCCCGCCGTCTGGGGCGATCAGATTTTCGTGACCTGTGGCGTCGACGGTGAGGACGGAATCCTCGCTTACGATTGGAAAGGGAAACTCATCTGGCAAAAAACACTTGGTGCCGAGCGAGCCGGGAAACACAAGAACGGGAGTGGATCGAATCCGTCACCAATTACCGACGGCAAAGATCTCTTCGTCTACTACAAGAGCGGCACAGTGGCCTCGCTGACTCTGGACGGCGAACTGAATTGGAAGACCAATCTGCAGGAAAAATTTGGCGAGGACACTCTCTGGTGGGACTTGGGAACGTCTCCTGTTTTCGCAGGAGGTAATCTCGTCATCGCCGTGATGCAGGAAGGCGAGTCCTACGTAGTCGCCCTGACGCCCGACGACGGGAGTGTGGTCTGGAAGGTGGATCGCACCTTCCAGGTTCAAAAGGAATCCGGGCAATCCTACACCACTCCCTATGTGACGAAGATTGATGGGCAGGAAACCATCGTCATCTGGGGGGCGGATCACCTGACCGGGCACGATCCGGAGGATGGGCGGACGCTGTGGACCTGTGGAGGATTCAATCCCGAGGACAAACCGATGTGGCGAGTGATCGCCTCGCCCGGTTTCACCGATGGCATCGCCGTGGTTCTTTATGGCCGCACGAAATACACGGCCGGAGTGCAACTCGGCGGGAGTGGCGACATCACCGCCAGGGCCCGGTTGTGGGAACGCGATGATCTCGGCGCGGATTGCCCGACTCCGGTGGCGCACGACGGAAAAGCTTACGTACTTTCGGATCGGGGACAGATCAACTGCATCGATGCCCGGACCGGCAAGGATCTCTGGGTCGATGCGATTCCGCGGGCGGCGGCCAAGTATTATTCATCGCCCATTCTGGCCGGTGACCTCCTCTACTGCGCTCGCGAAGACGGCAACGTGGCCGTGGTGCAGGTCAGCGATACCGG
>JAGROX010000119.1 GCA_020440025.1 Verrucomicrobiia bacterium | reverse complement strand
TTCCGCCTTCCAAGTCACCTTGCCCGTTTTCTTGTCGACTTTGACATCGGTCGGAGCCGGTGGCGGGGTGGTATCGGCTACCGCTCCCGTTTTGACGAAATCCTGCCAGGCGCGGGCCACGTTCTCTCTCGGGAGCCATACGGACGTGGCCAGATCGCCCTGATACTTTGCGGCCGGCACCGGAGCCTCCTCCGTCATGGAAGGCGCCAACCATCCGGCGGCGACATCGACGGCTTTCAGCGGCGCGCCGACCTTTTCCGGTAACCTCAAGTCGAGGCAGGCTTCGAAGAACGGAATCGCCAGATAGCGGGAGTCCGCGGTCTCATGGCCCGATGCCGGATCGGGAGCCAATCCTATGGGCGCGCCTTTCGCCCGGTAGGCTTTGAACATGGACAAACTGCCGCCCCACGCTGCCGTGATCGGTTTGCCCTCCTGTTCTTTCACGCCGGGATTGGCCATCATGGGGATTTTCAGCGCGGCCTCGGGAATCTCAGGCACCGGAATCTCTCCCGCCTGCCAGTAGCCGAACGCAGTCCCTGACTGAAACCAGATCGCCACGATCCGTTCCGGGTGGGTCATCTGCATCAAGCTCGACCAGAAGCCGCCGCCGGAATGTCCCCAGAGACACCAGGGAGCCGTGGCGATTTCCGGGTGACCCGATTTCGCCGCGAGTTTTTCGAGAGAATCGACAAAAACCTTATCCGATCCGTTGCGGGGATCGCACCAGAGCCGGCAGTTCTGTTCCTTCAGTTGATGAAAACTCGGTCCCAACAGGGCGCAGCCCGTTTTCCTCGCCAGAGCCTGCCAGTGCAAATCATAGGCCGCCGTCACGCTACCTTTGCAGGAGCCATCGCCACAGCCGTGCTGATGCACGATGATGCCTCGCACTTCTTTCAAGCCCTCGGGAATCCACAGGGTATAGGTCACTCCGATCTGCAACTGCCCCTCGGCGGGGGTCACTGGCGCGGGATATTCGACGGAGTAATAGGGTGGCGCGACCGGCATCCCGACGCTGGGCAGTTCCAACCCCGGTCCCCGCTCTTCCGCGCGGGCTGACGATTTCAAGCAAAGCCCGCTCGCTGCCACGGCGATCAGGAGAAGAAAAGGGGAGTTGGGTTTCATGTCGAGAGAGGTGTTGGAACCCGTCACCTACCATCAACTGCGGCCCAGGGAAACCACGGCAACAAGCCATGGGTACCATGCCTCAGAGGTGGCATTCCAGATTCCTCTGGCCTGAATTCGAGTCCCGCGTATCTGTGTCAGATGGATTCGCTGTTGCCCTGTTTGGAGATTGGAGCCGCCGCCGATGAGGCCGAAATGACTGTCATCCTGATGCATGGCTTGGGAGCGGACGGCCATGACTTTGCCGATGTGGCCGAAGCCATCAGCCGCGCAGCCCTGCCTCGCAAGTGGCGTTTTGTGCTGCCTCATGCGCCACATCAGAAGGTCACCATCAACATGGGAATGATGATGCCGGCCTGGTATGACATTCTCGACCTGAGTCAGCCGCGTTCCGTGAACTGGGACACCGTCGATGAAGGCGCCCGTTCGATCGAAGCGCTCGTCGCCAGAGAGAAAGCCGGAAAAATCGTCCTCGCGGGCTTCTCACAGGGAGCCGCCATGGCGTTGCACGTCGGCTTGAGGCATCAGGATGCGATCGCGGGCATCCTCATGATGTCCGGCTACTTGCTCATGGGCGAGACCCATCCCTGTCCCAAGAAAACCGGAGACTTTCCCATCGGCATCTTTCACGGGAGCGCCGATCCCGTGGTGGCGGTCGATGCCGCGAAGCAGGCTGTCAGTGCCCTGGAGGAAAACGGCTACACCCCGACTCTGAAAATCTACCCGGGTCTGGAACACTCTGTCGCCGAGGAGGAAGTGCGCGACGTCTTTGCCTGGCTACAGAAGGTGTGAACCGTCGCAAACCTGCCGAATCAGCGGGTCAACCGGGGCGTCGATCAAGACTTCTTCCCGAGTCACCGGATGGATGAACCTCAGGCTTTTCGCCTGGAGTAGCATGCGCGTCCCTGTGCCCAAGGCGGCGCCCAGTTCATCGGAACGCTCGATCCCGGCGTATCGATAGTCGCCAACGATGGGAAATCCTGCGTGGAGCAGGTGTCGCCGGATCTGATGATATCGCCCCGTCCTCGGTCGAGCCTCGACCAGTGCCAGAGCATTGCCCAAAGGTGTCAGCACCCGGAAATCGGTTTCCGCCGATCGATGGGGCGAGTCGTCGTCATTCCGAATCGGTTCCCGGCAGGTCCAGTATTCCTCGTCGGGCAGACCGTCGACCACCGCCCAATACGTTTTTTCCACCTCGCGATTCTTGAAGGCTTTGTGGAGCGGGTGGGCGACCTCTTGAGCCAGCGAAAAAAGCAACACTCCTGAGGTGGGGCGATCCAGTCGATGGGCGGGGGTCACTTGCTGGCCGATCTGATCCCGCAGCAATTTCATCGTGACCAGATCCCCGTCTTCAAGCTGTTTGATCGGATGCACCAGTTGCCCCGCTGGTTTATCCACCGCGATCATCCATTCGTCACGGTAGAGGATGTTGAGGGGCGGGCAAGATGGGGGTGGGGAAGACACGATGGCCCACCATGACGGGCATTCCCGCCGATTCAACCCTGTTGAGTCCGCGACTTGACCCTGTTGAACGAAACGCAAGTCCCACTCGACGAAGCATTTGACCCATTCGCCGTCTGCGGCTACGAGGGCCGTCCATGCATAAAACCGCGAAAATTGACTTCTTCACCGTTGAGATTGCCGATTCCATCGATCTCGAAACGATCCTCCGGATGGTTCACCAGAAGCCTTCCGACAGCCAGAAGCGGAATGTGGAAATCAACGACGACTGGATTCGCCTCGCTCGTGGGAATCTGACGGACGACGGTTATCTCGGCGACATGATGCGCATCTCGATGGCCCCGGCCGGATTTCGCGCCAATCTTGCCGGAGATATCACTGCGGTGTCTTTGAGCAAAGATGAGGGAATGGCCGAGTGCTCGGCGTTCTATTACGATTTCGAGACCTCCATCCTGGCTCTGCAGCGTAATAGCAAAGCCGTTTCGAGTCGGATGCTTTCCAGCTACTTCAAGCAGATCGGCGACGTCGAGGGCGAGGTCGAGATCAAGCCCGTCCTTCACCCCACCGACATCATGAAAGTGAAAGTCCTGCCGGTGATTCGGAAGATCCACATTGTCTCGACCTTCATCGACGTGATGCCCACCTTGGACAACGTGGATGAAAACACCAAGCGTCTCATTCAGTTCGCCGCCCAGTCCGAGTCCGGCGGCATCGAGATCGTGATGAAATCTCCCCGCGAAAAGGGCGCGACCCTGAACCAAGCCGTTGCACTGGAAACGCTCGAGTCCTGGTTGCGGATTCATAACGATTTCTCCGACGAAGAGAACGAGATCGTCAAAAAGATTGTCGTCAGCGGCAAGGACGAGACCGGCACCACCGTCGAGTTCGACATGCTCAAAGACCGGATGTATTCCGTCATGAGCTACCAATGGGTCCCCGACGACCGCGAACTCTGGAAAACCCGCTCCGGTCACATCCAGACCGCCTGGGACCTCTACAAGGCGAACCTGAAGCGAATGCTGGCGGAGACAGAGACGTCAGAATAGTTGATGCCCATCGAAGCAGGGTGTAGAAAGCAGATCAAGGCATCTGCCTCCATTTGGGCCTGTAGCTCAGCGGTTAGAGCAGGGGACTCATAATCCCTTGGTCGCGAGTTCGAATCTCGCCGGGCCTACTATGACAATCAGTGAGTTATGGGTGGCTTCTGAGTTCAGCGAAAGCTGTAGGGGTGCAAAAAGGGTGCAATCTGAGATGGGCTGCTAGGACGAATGGCGCAAGGTTAAGCCGCTTCATCGAGGATTTTTCGAGGCGGATGGTCGCATCGAAAGTCTTCGTCATAATCGCGTCTGGGCTGTTGTAGCCACCTAGTGCATTTGGGTCTTCGTTTGACTCTTCTTGGCTCGTTTCGGCCCGGTCTCTCCGGCACGACGCGCTCCGCGATTCTTCTCAACAACCGCTCTTTCTCCCGGTTCCTTGCTGCCGGTTTTTTCCAAGTGCCCCTGAATGCGGCTGTGCTGCTGGCTAGCACCTGCAAGGCGCCTTTGAAGCTCAGTCGTCGGGCGTTTTCGCCGTGTCTTTCCGCGCTCTTGTGCATCAGCAGGCGCATCGCGTTGTAAGCGATCAGGTGCATCAACAACTCTTTTCGGATCATTCCGGGTGATCTCGTCCGCAGCATTTCCATCGACAGGGTCGTCTTGATGTCGCGAAAACGGACTTCGATTTCCCATCGGTGGAAGTAGATCGATGCGATCTCTTCGGCGGGGTATTCCAACGAGTCCAACAACGTGGTCACCAGGTATTTGGTGGTCGCCTTGCCGTCCCGACCAGGACCTTTTACCCGGATGACCCTCACCTTCATCTGATCGGGTATCCGGCTCCATTCCCCGGTGTCCAACGAGCTTCCCGGAGGTTGTCCGGCGGGCTTTTTCCAGACCTGTAGCCGCTCATCTCGCCCCAGGTTCCGGTTTGCGGAAGTCGATCCGGCGCGACTGATGGACTCGCCCGACAAAGTGCGCCCCGCCTCCGTGCAGCCGGGCAATCGCCTCGTATGAGGAGTAAGCCCGATCACCCACAAGGACCTCGTTTTCAGCAACATAGGGAAGCAACAGATCAAATCCACGAAGTTCGCTCACGGCGATGGGGCTTTCCACAAAGTTCTCCAATCCCCCGTGAATCAGGTCGATCAAACCCACCAGTTGGACCACGGGAAAGCCGCAGCCCGGAGATTGACCCGAGGGTTGAGGATAGGCCTGCTGGTTGAAGGCGGTGTCGGGCATTTGCACGGAGGTTGCATCAATGGCTTTGACACGATGACCTCGCCATAGATCGGCACTGCAAATCCGGGTGCTCAACGCGGTGAAGAGCGCGTGGTGGATGGATTGTAGCATCGATGATGGCAGCCTTTGGCGCGCCTCGACGTAACTGGCCGTGTTGGCGCTGGGAGCCGGCAGGTCCGCCTGGGCATGCCACTGTTGGACGCGGGCAACGCTCTGAGCACAGGAGCCATCCTCGGAGAGCACCTGCTCGAAGAAGGCCCAAAAAGTGACCTCCTGAGAATAGACCCGCGTCCGGTCGGTATCGGCATGGCGGGCAAGCAACTCGGGCGGAATCTCATCGGCGAAAATCGCGCTGATTTCACCCAGACCCTTCTGATGCAAATGTTCGCGCTCCTGCCGTAATCGCTCTTGCGCGGAGCGCTTGGCTCGGCCAGAAAGAAGGGTGGGGAATCCGGTGAGGAATGCGGATTGTCTTAGCATCAAAAACCATACCAAAATCCGGATTTTCCACACCCAAAATCGAATCCGATCTATCGCCGTTCCCGACCGATCAAGGCGCTTAACCTTGCGCCATTCGGCTTAGCGTCCTGTTGAAGGACTCGGAGCACGGGAAGTAGCAGGTCATTTTTCTGTCTGGCGAGCAACAAAGCCAAATGGGAAAATGGCTACCGTCCAAAGGGAAGAATTTAGCCACTTCGGTCGAAGCCGTGATCGCCAATCTCAAAATCGTTCAACTCTCAGTGCGATGAAATTTTTCAACAGGCAATGAGTGCGACCGGCGGGAGACTGTGACGATAGCGTAACATTTTCAAAATAGGCAATTCGCTTCCCGAAAGCATAGTGCAGCACTCTTGGAAGAGCCGTTAAACGGCCTTTCAGCGCCTCTCGGCTATCCAACCATACACGATCATGAAAAACAGATATCTTCAAATGGGAGCCACCATCACCTGTGGCCTAGCAGCATTCGCCTTTGCTTCCTGCGGTGGCGGCGACAACGAAGGCGGCGGCAGCAGCAGCTCAGCGAAAATCAACCTGAACGGCTCGGGCGCCAGCTTTCCCCAGCCGATCTATGCCCAGTGGTTCAGCGATTTTTCTAAGAAGACCGATGGCATCCGAGTGGACTACCAAGCAAAGGGCAGCGGTGCTGGGATTCAGGACTTTACCCAGAAGGTCGTGGACTTCGCTGGTTCGGACGCAGCGATGAATGATGAGGAACTCTCCCAGGTGGAGGGTGGTTCCGTTCTTCTGCCGATCACCGGCGGTGAAGTGGTGCTGATGTACAACCTGCCCGGAGTGAAGGAACTGAAGTTACCGCGCGCGGTCTATCCGGAGATTTTTCTCGGCAAGGTTACCAAGTGGAACGACCCGACGATTGCCGCTGCCAACCCAGGCGTTGAGCTGCCGGACACGAAAATCACCGTGGTGACTCGGTCGGATTCTTCGGGAACCACCTATGTTTTCACCAAACATCTCAGCGCGATCAGTCCCGACTTTGAAGCAACCGTCGGAACGGAAAAGGCGCCGAATTGGCCCGGTGTTCCGATTAAGGCACCAAAGAACGACGGCGTCGCCGCTCAGGTGACCCAAAACGTTGGAGCCATCGGCTACGTTGAGTATGGATTCGCGAAAGGCTCGAAGTGGGAGCAGATCGCAGCGCTGGAGAACAAGGCGGGCAAGTTTCTGGTTCCTGGCCCAGAGTCGGGTGCTGCCGCCCTAGGCAGCGCGGAATTTCCCGAAGGCGACCTGCCCCACAACGAGGGCGTTCCGAATCTGATCGTGTGGACCAGTGATCCCGCCAGCGAGGCTGCCTACCCGATCGCTTCGTTCACTTGGATGCTTTGCTACCGTGACATGGACGATAACAAGGCCGCTGCCATCCGCGAACTGATCAAGTACTGCGTCACCGACGGCCAGTCGGTCGCGGACGAACTCGGCTACATCCCGCTGCCCGACAATGTGAAAGAGAAAGTTTTGAAGGCTGCCGAACTGATCCAGTAGCCTGTAACGCCGTTCACTTCACCGTCGTCATCCCGGATTTCCACTGAGTGGGCACCGAGTTGCAAGTCGCGCGCTGTTTGATCTCCCGCTCCGCACAGAAATGGCGTTCCAGTTCCCCAAATCATCCGAAACCGAATCTTCGGCGTCGCGACCTCCGAGCGCTTTCGATTCGGCGTCAGATATTATTTTTAGACGACTTGCTTGGACTTGCGCTGCTCTCATCATCGGACTGGTCGCCTACATCCTGTGGGCGCTGGGTATTCAAGCCCTGCCTGCGATTGGCGAGCATGGTATTGGGTTCGTCACCGGCACGACTTGGCATGCCAGCCAAGATGCTTTCGGCATTCTTCCCGAGATCTGGGGAACGCTCTACAGCTCGTTGCTGGCGCTTTTGATCGGTGGTCTGTTCGGGATCACGATCGCGATTTTCCTGACTCAGGACTTCATTCACCATCGTCTCGCCTCGGTATTTCGGACGATTGTTGAGATGCTTGCTGCGATCCCTTCAGTTGTCTATGGACTCTGGGGCATCTTTGTGGTGATCCCGCTGATCAAGCCGATCGCCGCGTGGCTGCATGAGACGCTAGGATGGTTTCCGCTTTTCAGCACCGACCTCGCCGGACCGGGACTGGCGCCCGCTGTGCT
The DNA here is from genome assembly GCA_020440025.1 of Verrucomicrobiia bacterium. Lineage (GTDB taxonomy): Bacteria > Verrucomicrobiota > Verrucomicrobiia > Verrucomicrobiales > DEV007 > JAEUHH01. The sequence continues at coordinate 5,058 of JAGROX010000119.1, read as the reverse complement.
GGTGCTGGCGATCATGATTCTGCCCACCGTCGCGGCAATCTCCGTAGATGCGCTGCGGCGGATTCCCTACAAAGTGAAAGAAGCCGCCTACGGCATGGGCACGACCAAATGGGAGGCCATCCTCAAAGTCATGTTGCCAAGTTCCTCGTCGGGACTTTTGGCGGCGCTGGTTCTAGGCTTCGGGCGTGCGCTCGGTGAGACGATGGCTCTGGCGATGCTGATTGGAAACTCCAACCAGATCAGCCTGTCCTTGTTTTCGCCGGCCAATACGTTGGCCTCCTTGCTGGCCTCGAATTTCCCGGAGGCTGGCAAGCTTGAGGTGCAGGCGCTGATGTACGCCGCACTGGTCCTGCTAGCGATCACCCTGATCGTGAACATTGTCGGACTCGGCATTCAGCAATACACGGTACGCAAGTTCGAAGGAAAGCTCTAGCATGGACGACAACGCTCAAAACCTGATCGTTGACAGCGCGAGACCGACGCCGCAGTTGTCACGCAAGATGATGGAGCCCCGCGCTTTGCGCAATACTCTGCTGACCGGGATTACGTGGGCCTTCGCGATCATTGCCAGCATCCCACTTTTCTCTGTCATCTACATGCTCTTGGCACGTGGCGGGTCGCGGCTGTTCAGCTCCGGCTTTGTCGAGGTGTTGACTGCCCTGCCTCCGGCTGGTCTGCAACAGGGCGGTGGCTTCGGAAATGCCATCGTCGGCACTCTGGTGATGGTGCTCATCGCCTCGGCGATCAGCGTGCCGTTTGGCCTGATGGCGGCGGTGTATCTGTCGGTGCTCGATCCCCAAAGTCGGCTGGCTCGTGCCACCCGGCTGTTGACGAAGACCATGACCGGTTTTCCTTCGATCCTCGCTGGTGTCTTCGTGTATGCCATCTTGGTCACCTCGTTCGGCTACTCGGCACTGGCTGGTGGTGTCGCTCTTTCGGTGCTGATGCTGCCTACGGTCGTGCTGGCAGCCGAAGAGGCGATGCGGCAGGTCCCACAAAAAATGAAAGACGCTGCCTACGGCATGGGCTGCACCCGGACCCAAGTCGTCACCAAAGTGGTTCTTCCGACTGGTCTGCCCGGCATTCTGACCGGCATCATGCTGGCGATCGCTGGAGCAGCCGGGGAATCCGCGCCGCTACTTTTTACCGCCCTTTTCAGCAACTACCACCTTGAGCACCTGAGCGGGGAGCCGGCGGCTTCTTTGTCGATCTTGATTTACAACTTTTCTGGCATGCCGTTTGCCAATCAGCTCGAACTGGCATGGGCGGCCTCGCTTGTGCTGGTACTAATTGTTCTCGCTTTTAATATAGTGGCCCGTCTCATCGGCACACCCAAAATTTAATCATCCACCGGACACGTCATGAGTGCGCTACAAGAAAAGAGTCAGGTATTCGTCGCCGAGCCGTTTCAACCAGAGAGCGACACGGTCATCGACTGCGCAGTAAACAAGATTTACTACGGTGATTTCCTCGCGGTGCGTGACAGCGTGGTGCCGATCGAGAAAAAGAAAATCACCGGATTCATCGGCCCATCGGGTTGCGGCAAGAGCACGGTACTACGGAGCTTGAACCGAATGAACGATTTGATCGACATCTTCCGTTTCGAAGGTTCAGTGATGTATCACGGCCAGGATATCTACGCCAAGAAAGTCGATCCCGTCGTCGTCCGCCGCTACATCGGGATGGTATTCCAGCAACCGAATCCGTTCTCCATGAGCATCTACGACAACGTCGCCTTCGGACTCCGGCTCAACAAATACAAGGGCAACATGGACGAGCGGGTGGAAACCGCCCTGAAGCACGCCGCGCTCTGGAAGGAAGTGAAAGACAAGCTAAAGAACAGCGGGCTTTCGCTATCCGGCGGACAGCAACAGCGTTTGTGTATCGCCCGCGCGGTCGCCACCGAGCCGGACGTTCTTCTCATGGATGAACCGTGCTCAGCGCTTGACCCGATCGCGACCCGCATGGTCGAGGAGCTGATGTTGCAGCTGAAGGAAAACTACACGCTCGCTCTGGTCACCCACAACATGCAGCAAGCCACCCGCGTCGCCGATACCACGGCGTTTTTCTCAGTCGATATTTCCCAGGGCGGACGCACCGGCTATTTGGTTGAAATGGGGCCGACTCAGCAGGTATTCGAAGCCCCGAGGGAGTCACTCACCAAGGACTACATCTCAGGCCAGTTCAGCTAGGATCACCGAGATCAGATACACCGCGCCGCTCCTTGAAAAGAGGGCCGGTTCGCTTGACAGTGCTGCGATCACTTCCTCGCCAGCTTCAGGATACTGATTCTGTCCACGCAGTTGCCAATGTTCCCGAAACAACGGACGCTCCCGTCGATGTCTCGTCCGGCAGATCCTGAAAATCCAAGCAGTGCGTTCGCCCGGCTGGATTTGCCATGCATCGAGACCGCGCTCAGATCGCTGAGGAGCGAGTTCAAGACCGTCAACCGATCGCTGACGGAGCGTCGGGAGCAACTGACAGACTTCGCGACTGACAATCTCCTCGCTGGTTTCGCCTACATTGACCACCTCGTCGCGGAGTCGATCGACGTTTTCCGCTATGGAGAGTCGATGCATCTTCTCGAACTCAACCGTATCGTCCTGTTCGGAAATGACCGCGCTAACATGACCGAGTATGAGGGCCATCTCGATGAAACCCGGGCTCAGTTCTACAACGATGCCAGCGGCGGCAGCATACGCGCCTTGGTGAACTGGTATCAGGACCACCACCACACTTCCGTCGAACTCCGCGCTGCCGGCCTGCTGATCCACGTGTTGAGTCAGCCGCAGTTGTTTATCGAGGGCAACAATCGAACCGGAGCCCTACTCATGAACTACGTCCTGCTACGTCATGGCTTTGCTCCGCTGATCGTCACAATCGACAACGCCAAGGACTTTTTCGAACTCGCTGCCCGCGCCAAGAGTTTGCGCAAAGGAACGCTGAGTGGCTATTTTCCCTTGCTCGGCTTGCGCAGGCGCCTCACCAAGCTGATTCACGAACAAGCCGAGGACCTCTACCTTTTGGACCCGACTTCGGTCGCGTAGCGCTGCAGGCCACCCACCGTCGGCGGTCACTGGACCGTCATTTGTGACAGATTTGTCACCTAGCGGAACTGCCATTCGTGCCGAAACATCGGGATGGTAGCTCCGTCAATCCCAAGGCCTACGGCCCTCTGCCCATGCGAATCTCGTTCGACATCGATGATACCCTTGTCATCCATTCAGATCCCGGCGAGACGGAACCGTGTCGCGTCCCTGCGTTTTTGCGTTCGTATTTCCGCGAACGCCTACGCGGCGGCGCACCGCAATTGTTCCAGCAGTTGAAACAGGATGGATGGGAGATTTGCATCTACACCACATCAGACCGCAGCGAGTTTTATCTGCGTAGCTGGTTGCGGTTTTACGGGGTGAAAGTCCGGGTCGTGGTGAATCAGGACAAGCACTTCCGGGACGTGGTTCCGCGATTTCCCAACAAGTCGGCTCCCAGCAAGCACCCCGGGCTCTTCAACATCAACCTGCATGTAGATGATTCCCAAGGGGTCGCAATGGAAGGTGAGCGCCATTTTTTCCGAACCGTAATCGTCGAACCGAACGACAGCAATTGGGCCGAGAAGATCCTATGCGTCTGTCGGGAGATTTCCTGTATTCGCAAGAGGAATGCCGCCCAGCAGACGGTGCCCCCCTGTCCGATCCCCGTGCTCCCTACTGGAATAGCGACAACCGTGTCAACCTGAAGTCAGTGCTTCGGTGAAAGGGCACCGAGCCGAGCGTGCTCATTTCGCCAGAAACTGCACGGTATCGGCGACCACATAGCCGGGTTAAAAAGGGGGGGGCTGGCGATTGCTGCTAGGAGCCTGTCGGGCTTTGCGCTGGCCCGAAAGCGTAATAGATTCAAACCATGGGCGCACGATTTGTTTCTGTAGACCGTGACACTCCAATGCTGTTGCCTCCGGACCTGCGGGATTGGGTGCCTGAGGATGATCTGGTGCATTTCGTGATCGAGGCGGTGGATCGACTTCCGCTGGAGAGCTTTCGCGTCAACCACCGGGGCACCGGCGACAAACAGTTCCCGCCCCACATGATGCTGGCACTGCTGATCTACCGTTACGCCAACGGCCTGTTTTCCTCCCGCAAGATCTAGCGGGCCACTCATCGAGACGTGGCGATCCGTTACCTGACGGCGGGGACTCATCCTGATCACGACACGATCTGCAAATTTCGACGTGAGAACCTCGAAGCGTTCCGCGAGAGCTTTGTCGATGTGCTGGAGTTGGCGCGCGAACTGAAACTTCTCAAACTCGGCAACGTTTCACTGGACGGCACTCACCTCAATGCCAGCGCCTCGATTGATGAGAACGTCAGCTACCAGCGAGCAGTGGATATTTGCCAGCAACTCAGACTGGACATCGACGAGTTGCTGGCCCGAGCCGAATCTGCCGACGCGGAGCAACAGGACGGCCAAAAATTCCCCGAGGAAATCGCCCGCCAGCGGCAGCAGAAGGCCAATGCCAAGTATGAAGAGAAGAGAGCGGAGCGTCGCGAGAAAGAAACGAAGATCGGCAAGAAATGCCGAGGACTCCAGCGAGCAGTGCAACCTGAGCGATCCCGACGCACGAATCATGCGCAAGAACAAGCGGGCGGGCTTCACCCAGATCTACAACGCGTAGGCTGCGGTGGATGCCGACGGCAGCCAGCATATCCTCGGGCAGCATGTCAGCCAGAGCGCGAGCGATTACGCGGAGTTGGAGAATGGGGTGGCTAGCGTTCCCAAAAGGTAGGCAATCCCGAATCAGTCCTCGCCGACGCTGGCTACGTCAATGCCGATGCCTTCGATCGCTTGGAGCAGGAAGGCGTGGAGATCTATTGCAGCGTTCATCGCGAAGACGCCCACAACGAGCGGCATTTCGACTTCCGACCTCAGAAGGTAGGTTCGCGCGCGGTGAAGGCCCCCACTGATGAGCGGTTGGTGGCGATGCGAGACAATCTGCGCACCGAGGCAGGCAAGGCCTTGCACGCGAAGCGCAACCGCACCGTCGAACCGGTCTTCGGGATCATC
>JAGROX010000118.1 GCA_020440025.1 Verrucomicrobiia bacterium | reverse complement strand
ATCTCGAGTTGGCTTGGTTTGATGATCAGTTTTCGGCGGGATTTGAACCGGAATCCGGTGATGAATTTCGCGGCATTCGCCCCTATCGCAGTGGAGACCCGGTCAAGACAGTTCACTGGCCTGCCACCGCGCGCGCAGGTGAGCTCATGGTGCGGGAATGGGATGCGCCCGCGCCGCGACCTCAGCGGTATGGGCTGATTCTGCACACGTTGGAGAAGGGAGGGCGATTGCTCAGACCAGATCGCTGGGAAATGGTCTTGAGAGTGGCGGCGGGCTTGATCACTCACTGTCGAGATCGGGGCATCGCCTTGCGGTTTGCAGAGGAAACCGGTATCAGCCGACCTTTAAAAATGCCGGATTTGAAGGGTTACTCAACGGGGCTTGAGGCTCTGGCCCTGGCTCAGCGAACCACCCTAAAGGATGGCAAAGTCCTTTCTCGGACTATTGAAAATTTTGGCACAGCCTGCGACCGAGTCTTTGTGCTGAGTGACGTGCCATTGCGTCAATGGCGGGGGATGGTGGAAGGTTCGGCGATCGATTGCCCAGTGATCTGTCTGGACGCAGAGTCGGTGGTGCCAATTCGAAAAAAGGTAAGCCTTCGTCTCGCCGGGGCTGAATCTCTCGGAGGGAAAACGCCGACGTCGCTTATCCCATGAATCGCTGGCCCGCCATTCTCCTTCTGACGGTGGTGCTTTTGATCGAAGCCTACCTCTCACACGCAGTCACTGGAGTCTCGCTTCATCAGACTCTTTTGTTGGCCGCCTTTTCGATCTTTCTTCTGATCCGTTGGGGAGGGCCTCGTTTCGCTCGTTTTTTGGGAGGAGTCATCACCTTCGCGTTTGCCTTTGGTGGCTGGCGAATGTTGGAGACCGGATTGGTGCCGATCACATTGTCCGAATTGCCCTTCGGATTTCATCTCGCCATGGGCATTCACCTGTGGATGTGGATGCGGGCGATCGGCGGCAGGAAGGAACGATTTTTTGGATTTGGAAACATCTCCGGTCTCTTGAATCTTGCTGCCGGAGCCTTGGTGATCTGGACTGTCGGAGTGGTTGAGATTTACGGAAACTCAATTCTCAGCGTCCGATTTCTGAGCCTGGTGGTGATGGCGATTTCTCTGGGAGTAATTTGGCGATACCCGGTCCAAAGATCGCGCGATGAGGTCATCATGAAGATAGACACCCGGGAAGCGAGTGGGATCTTTGGTTTACAAAAAAGTTGGCAATTCCCAGGGATGGCGGTGGGAATCGTCGCAGCAATGCTGTTCTTGGCCTGGTCGATGACCATTGCAGATCGCGCGGCCCTGCTCAGTTACGAATGGCTCGGACGAGACGGGGAGGTGACCGAACTGGAAGGGTTCGGCAATGATCAGGCTCTTCCACTGGGGGCGGGAAGCGCGATCGACGGAGCCATGCGTCAGTTGCCAAAAAAGGCCGATATTCGGCTCGACGATGGCCTGCGGTTTTTCATCGGCTTTGACGAAGATGAGCAGTTCGCGGTCGCCACCGGTCGGACGCTCTATCTGCGTACTTCCACGATGGCTCATTTCACGGCGGACGGCCGAATGGGGCCTCGGAGGTCTGGGCAGTGGATCTATGATTCCGATGACGAGGTCGAGGATGGGGTGACCGTTTTGACAGAGACGGAGGGAGCGCACCAGTCGATGGATCTTGACTATTGGGCTCTGATTCGTCATGACGATGCGACTGGACTTCCGCTGATGCCGACGACTCGGACGGTGGGGTTGAGTGGTGTCTACGTGTTTGCCGATGATTGGTATCAACTCGCGCTGGAGCCGCATCAGGATCGGGTCCGGTTTCAGGCTCGATCCACCTTGATCGACTGGCGTGAACTGAGAGATCGTGAGGGTTTGGAGAAGGGCGATGCACCGGTCGACTATCTGCAACTCCCTGATACTGGATTGACCGACCGCTTGTTGGCGACCGTGCGTGAAGTGGCTCCCACGGATTGGTCTTTGAGCCGCCGCCTTGAAGGAATCCAGAACTACCTGGCCAGTCAGTGTGCCTACAGCTTGAAATACGAAAACCCTGACAACCTCGATCCGGTGGAGAATTTCCTATACGGCGAGCGGCTCGGTCATTGCGAACTCTACGCGGCCACCACCGCGATGCTGGTGCGTGGAATCGGGGTTCCATCGCGGGTCGCGTTCGGATTCAGCGGCGGAGAATCGAACGCTTCCCGTCGTCTGATCGCTTTTCGTCAGAGTGACTACCATGCGTGGGCCGAGATCTATCTGAAGGATCATGGTTGGGTGATTTTCGAAACCACGCCGGATGGCATGGGCTCGGCGGTGGCGGCGACGGAAAATCCCGAGAGTTGGACGTTTGCAACAATCGAACTGGAGCGTTATGAGAATCTTGGCGAAGAGCGTCTCTTGGGGCAAGTGGAGGTGTCCCGATTCTCCCGCCTGGCTGCCCTCGTCAACGAAGCCGTGGCCAAATGGTTTCCCGCCATCTGTGGCTTGGCAGCCTTGGTGATGTCGATTCTTCTTGGGGTGCGATGGAAGAAAATGATTGGCCAAGGCGGTTCGGGAAGCTCGACCGCGCGAACTTCCGCTGCTCTCCAGTTGGAGGCAAGTGCCTCCAATCTCTTGAACGATTATCTGCGAACTTGCGCCGCCCTGGGACGAGCAAAGTCGCCGAGCGAAACCCTCAACGAACTGCTTCGTTCGCTCAAGGAAGATGGGCTCTGCGGGGATGAGCTTGATGAGATCAATGCCTACCTCTACCGAGTTCGCTATGCGGGGGGAGATCGCGATTCAACCCGTGAGAGGGATTACCGGAAACGTCTCGATTCGCTGGTCGCGGCAAGGGCCGAGAGTCAGTTGCCTCTGTAACTGAGGTTGGGACAAAATGACCCGACAGCTTGTCGCGGCTTGATCTTGAATTGCGTCAATTTGGCTCAAATTCCGAGGTGGCTAGTTTTTCTGGATTGGTTGTATTCTATTGGAAATCAATCGGTTGAGCGTGTTGAAGAGGCGTTGGCACGTCTGATGCATCGCTATTCAGATGTCAATCGGGCTGCTGCCCGAGGTGACCTCGGTAAATAGAACGAAATCTCCCAACCTCATTAGAAAGGCATCCAACATCATGAAACTTGTCAGATATCACCATCCTCTCGCAGGTAACTTCAGCGACCTAGATCGCTGGTTTCGATCACCCTCAGACGGCTTTGGTCGTTTGTTCGAACTGGCCGAACGTTTGTCCGGTGCACCCACTGACGGAGCATCAACTTACGGCGCCGACCTCTACGAAGACGACGACCACTACTATGCCCGCATGGAATTGCCCGGCGTGAAGAAAGCGGACCTCAAACTGGAACTCCACGACCACCAACTCAGTGTGTCCTACGAGCGTCAGAACGGGGAACCGAAAGCGGCGGAGCAACCACGAGAAACGGCAATCTCCAAACGGATTGTGACCGTTCCAGATGGAATCGATTCGGAAAAGGTGAGCGCAAAACTGGAGGATGGCATCCTCACCATCACGCTGCCGAAGTCGGTCGAACGCAAACCCAGAGAGATCAAGGTCGCCTAATCGCAAATCAGCAGTCGGCGCACTCAAATCAACATCACTCCAACCTCATTTTTACCATGACTCAATCTACAGCAAACCCAGAAACCAAACCCACTCCAGCCACCTCACCGATGCCGGTGCCGCGGGTGGAGCGCGAGCCTCGCTACACGGCACGTCAGATCGATGAACACACTTGGGAATTGGGCGTCGCCCTGCCCGGGGTGAAGCGTGAAGACGTTACCGTGTCACTGGAAGACAACGACCTCGAAATCGTCGCCCAGCGCCATTCATCCGTTCCGGAATCATGGC
>JAGROX010000463.1 GCA_020440025.1 Verrucomicrobiia bacterium | reverse complement strand
GAGGTCGGGAGCAGCGGGGCAAAGGGAAGGAGTGACGTCAGCTTTCTACGCTTTGATCCAAGTGACCACTCGGCAGCGGCTCATGTCGTAGGGAGAGAATTCCAGTTCGACCTCCCAACCGACGCCATCGCCATCCTCGGCATTCAGGCGGGGACCTTCTCGGGGAATGACGGCCATGGATCGAAATCCATTGGGCATTTCCACTTCGTAGAGGCGGTCTGCGGTCAGCGCAGCGACGACGCGACCGCGACCGGGAATGGCAGGACGTTCTGACATGATCAACCAATCAGGGCGCGGTCGACTTGGGTAGCGTCAGGTTGGACACTTCCAGTTTCAGCCGGAGGTATTTGATTCGACTTTGGTCGGTGGTGGGCAGCACGAAACTGGCCTGACTCCAACTCAGTGGCGAGATCGTTCCCGTGAATCGCGTTTTGAATTCCTCCATTTCCTGGCTCCACAGCAAAAGGCGCTGCTGATAGAGACCGGTCGATTCGCTTTCCATCTTTCGCGGTGCGGTGGGGCCAAACTGGCCTGAGAGGATCCCCTCATTGATGATGAAGCCAAAGGGATTTCCCACCGACACCTGAACGCGGGTGCTGCCTCCCTCGGGAACCATGCCGGTGACCGTCATCAGCAGGGGGCCGTATTCGGTTTTCACCAATCCGGCACCGTCGCTGTCCGCATTGACGACGGAGTAGTCGCCGGCACCCTCCTGATTTGAGAGCCGCGCCCGTTGCACCACCATGGCGACGCGAATCAGTTTCAGACTCTCTTCGCTCGGGGCATTGAGGGGCAGGGAAATGCGTGACCAGGCATTGGGGAGAACCGGCACGACGATGGTTTCTTCAAAGGGGATCATCGTCTTTTGCCACTCGTCGAGTCGCACGCTGTAGTCTCCATAGGCTTCGCCGGGTTGAAGTTGGGGCGCGGGTTGGCCGAAGTCACCTTTCAGGCGGTATTCCTGCAGTTCCAGTCCGGTCGGATTGCCGATGTTGAGGTCGATGGTGAACCCTCCGCCAGCCGGGTTGCGCTGGATTTTCTCCATCCTCACCAGAAAAGTGCCGTGATCCGTTTTGAGCGTGCGGTGTCCTTCGGAGGTGGGATCGAGGTAGGCGACGGCTTCGGACTCCTCTTTGATTCGCATCACATTGGTCAGAGTCTGCTCGATCCGCTGAAAGCGGGCTTCGTTGGCTTCGACCAGGGATGAGGTCTGTGTGACGACCTCGGTTCCCTTCAGTTCGACGGCCTCAATCCGCTGTTTCAGGTCCTGGCTTCCGGTCTCGGCCATGAGCATCGCAGATTCGGTTCGCTTCTCGATGAGCTTCAACTTCTCATTCATGTCCTCCATGCGGACTTCAAGGACGCGGCCACTCGGGCCCTTCTCGCATCCAGCAAGCATGGCGGCGCAACATCCAGCCAGCAGCAGGGGCAGTGGTCGGGGAAGGGGGGCGAGGAATCGGAAAGGGCGGGGAGATGCCATGAGGGACAACTTAGCGGCTCCGGGCTTTCCGCTCAATCAAAACCCGCAGGCTTGAAAACAGGGATCTGTCGAGCCGGATCATGACTCTTGATTGGCGTCCAGATGGCGAAAGAACACCAGCATTTCGACCGTACCAAAGGATCCAAGGAGATTGATAAAGGTCGAGGTAATGGCGCTGACCACAAAATTGTCGAAAATGGGAATTAGGTTGCTCAAGCCTATCAAGGCAGCAAGAGCGAAAATCACCCCAAAAACGGCAAGCTGATATCCGACGATCCGCCAGAAATGTCCTTTGGTCACAGCTCGGCTTCTGGCAAGGGCACTGGAGCCTCCGGCCTCATCGCAGATGGCGGCCATTTCAGCGAAGGCCAACCGGACAAGAAAGATGAAAACGGCGACGATCAAATAGATGCCTCCCAAGCCGATTGCAACGGGTTCACCGATCGAGATAAGGATGACTCCGGGGATGATGATCACCACCATAAGGAGCCCGAATAGAAAGCGAGTGATGAACATCCGCCCCCAGTTTTCAAAACCGGAACGAAATATCGCTCCAATTCTGGCCTTGGGCTGGCCTTCCCAGAATTGATTGGCGACCCAGATGATACCGCCGGCGGCGATGACACCGATCCAGAATTCGGCGATCCGATCAAGGCGAACCGCACTTTGA
>JAGROX010000462.1:1263-3852 GCA_020440025.1 Verrucomicrobiia bacterium | reverse complement strand
TCCCCTTCACGATTCCCGGTCCCCATACGGCCGTCGGAACCCGCAACCCGCCTTCGTAGACCGTTCCCTTGCCTCCCGCCAGGGGCTCGATGTATTGGCGTGTACCCCCGTTGTCGGAGTGGAACACCACGATGGTGTCCTCGCTGAGTCCCATTTGCTCCAAAGCATCCACGATTCGGCCAACATTCTGGTCAATCGCCTCCACCGTCGCAGCGTATTCCGCTTCCTCGCGGGCACCCGTTCCCCCGGGTTTTTCCTGATATTTCCGCAGCAGATCGGTCTTGGGTTGAAAGGGGGAATGAACTCCGTGATAGGCCAGGTAGAGAAAAAAGGGCTTGTCGCGATTGGCTTCCATCCAGCGAATTCCCTCGGTGGTGAGTGCATCGGTCAGGTATTCCCCTTGCGCATTGAAATAGAGATCCTTGTCGAAGCCGAGATCGCGCGGCTGCTTGAAGACCTCGAAACCCTGCCCCAATGGCGTGGTGGGACCGTCCTTGCCGCGACCGAGATTCCACATCCCCATCATCCCGGTCGCATAGCCGCCCGCTTTCAACGATTCTGCGATCGTCACTGATTCCGTCGCCAATTCCGCGTTGCTGTGCGCAGCCAAAACCTTGTGATGCGGCAAACCCGGGGAGTGCCGCTCATCGACGACGGTGTAGACGCCATGTCGTGGCGGATACTGCCCGCTCATCAGACAAGCCCGAGTCGGGGCGCAGTTCGGCGCACTGGCATAGGCATTGGTAAAGATCATTCCCTCAGCCGCCATCGCGTCGGTGCGCGGTGTCTCGATCCAGGTGTTGCCCGTGTATCCCATCGCGTTCCAGCCCATGTCATCGATCAGAAAAACCACGAAATTGGGCGCGCCTTCGCTGGTGGGAAAGGCGGCTTCGGGAGGTGCCTTGGGCTTCATCTGATCGGGGAAACGAGGTGCCACGCCACCTTCGATCTTGTATTCATCCCGGGTCAGTTTCTGGTCTCCGTTCTTGTCCGCCTCACCAAAGAACTTGGCGAACAAACCCGTCAACTCTTCCCGCGAAATCCCTCCGTCCTGATTCCGATCCAACTCGAGCGCGTGTTCTTTCACAAACCCTCCCAGAGCGGACTTGGGCATCCCGCCTCTCGCGCTGGATTCATCCAGGGTGATTTTCCGATCACCGTTCTGATCATAAGCGGCAAAGACTCGGAGGGCCTCGACCATCATTTCCGCCTCGAATTCGACCACGCCGTCACCATCGGCATCAATCTCGGTCGCATGAACCAGTATCCACGGAATCCGGGGTTGGCCACCGTCCTCCCGGGGAGGTCGCATGCCACCACGTTCCCCATTTTCCGCCAGAGTGAACTCCTCGTTATCCAATTGCCCATCGGCATCACGATCCAGGCTCAGCAGAGACTTTTTTGCCTGTCTCATCTCATCCTCTGAAATCTCGCGGTTCCCGTCGGTGTCGAGAGCCTCAAGTAGCGGACTGCGATTTTCCCCACCCTTGCCGCCGCCGTCGCTTCCGCCCTTGCCGCCCTTCTTCTTTTCCTCTCCGCCACCTTTTGATTCTTCCCTAGAGGGCGGATTCTCAGGATCGTAGCCGGGATGTGGCACCGGCATCGCGGCTTTCATTTCCTTGAGATAAGCGTCCATTCGCTCCGCCATCGCCCTGACCCGATCCGGCATCTCTCCGGCGAGATTGTGCGACTCGGCGAGATCGGCATCGAGATCGAAGAGCAGCAACGAGTTGTCCTCATAGAAGCGCATCAGCTTGAAATTCCCCAGCAACAGCGCGGTGTGCGGGGCGTCGCCCTGATAGTGAGGGAAATGAAACACCAGTTCTTCATGCGGACGCTTCACTGGTTCGTTCCCGCCGCGCAGCAGATGCGTGATCGATCCGCCTTCGATCACTGACGGCAACGCTTCCGCTACCCCGGCCAACTCGCAGAAAGTGTTGAACAAGTCGTAGCCCACCACTCGCTGATGACACCAGGAATCGGGCGCGATCCCCGGCCCGCGAACGATGAGCGGCACCCGAATCCCGCCTTCCCAGACGCCTCCTTTGCCTCCCTGCAGCGCGCCCCTCGTCGAACCTCCATTATCCGACATGTAGATGACGTAAGTGTTGTCCGCGATCCCCAGTTCATCGATCTTGGCCATCAACTCACCGACCCCACGATCCAGATCCTCGGCCATCGCCGCGCGACCGATCTCCTTGTCATTTCCGTTGGGAGCGAGCTTCCGATATTTCTCCACCAGCGCCTTGGTCGCGTTTTCCGGGTAGTGCAGCGCGTGATAGGACATCTGGATGAAAAACGGCTTCCCGCCCCGGACGTTTTTCTCCATGAATGCCGAGGCCCGCGATCCCATGCCGAAGATGTCCACCGGATTCGGCTCCACATGGGGCGCGGCATCCTGATTGCCGGTGTCGCCATCGCTTTCGTCGTAACCATGGTTCTCTGGCCCTCCGCCCCCGAGGTGCCATTTCCCGTAGTGAGCCGTCGCATAGCCCGCCGATTTCAACATCTCGCCGATGGTCGTTTCTGCGGCATCGATGTTCTTGCGACTCTGGGGCGGGATCAGCTTGAAGCCATCCGCCGCCGTCA
>JAGROX010000462.1:0-1095 GCA_020440025.1 Verrucomicrobiia bacterium | reverse complement strand
CCCCGCCACCTCCGGATGCATCGGACAGGAAAGCCCATTCCACGCCTGGTCATCGGAGAGCAGGAAAAGAAAATTCGGTTGAGTGTCATCGACCGCCAACAAAGGCGATGCCATCAAGGCAACGGTGATCAGCGGGGCGAGAGATTTCAGAAGAGCATTCATGGGCATAGTGGTGAATTACCCTTGAGTGAACCATCTTTTCGTTTCACCAAGCTGTCAGGCGGATTACGAGGATGAAATGTTCCGTGCTCTTGAATGCGTCAGCTCAAACCATCTCGAGATCATTTCGAGACAACTTCAGAGCACAGCGCCACCATCCACCTTCCCCACTCATTCGCTGAACTTCCCCATTGGATTATCCGCTTCAGATTTTGCGTAGAGAGGGTCTCTGACCACGATGATTCGCTTCATGTCTCGATCGCTGATTAAGAGATATCCGGTGCCAGAGCGATTGATTTTCGTATACTTTTTCGCCTCCTCCCACTGGTCAGCTTGCCAATCGTGACCAACCCGGAAGTAAGCCCCCAAAGGTTTCGACTCCATATCGACCGGTTCCAACCTGATTGCCTCGATCAGGTGAAGCGTGCTTTCCTTGGATCCTTCAAAAGCAAATTCCACGTATCCAGGATCGGTCATTCTCGGACGAGTCACTTCAACCGACCGAGCGTCAGCCGGAAGCTTCGCCCCAAATCTTTCCTCGAAGTATGACTGAGGCGACGGCGGTTCGATCAAAATGGTGGCCGATTGAAAGAGGAAAAACCCCAATGTCGGCAGAATCGCCACCCACGTTCGTCCACGCCACGAAAAGCCAAATTTAAGAAGCGCCCAAGAACCGACCAGCCAGATCGCGAGGAACATCCCGAACAGCAACGAAAACATGGCCCAATCCACCGCCCAAATCCCCGCATCCATGGCGGAACCGTAGCCCAGTCCCGCACCGCGACGAGCGCTCCAGCAAAAGGTCACGCCGATCAAAAGCACGGAGGCAATCGTGACTACCCAACGATACTTCAATCGGTTGGTGGTGGTTTCGATTGTCATTTCGTTCCGCTTTTGTCGCTTCACTCTCGCTGTCTCAAGAGTTCAACGCGATCA
>JAGROX010000117.1:5065-30921 GCA_020440025.1 Verrucomicrobiia bacterium | reverse complement strand
GATGCTCCAAAATGATGCGGTCTTTGGGAAAGAGAGGAGTCAATTGGTCGAACGGCACCGGCGGTTGCCAGTCGTTGGTAGGCTTGCCCTCCACCGAGATCACTTCTTCCACCGACAGGAATTTCTCCCGTTCCCGCGGAGGCCTGACCACCGCTCGGACCAAATTTCCCGGTTTGAGTTCCAGCTTGCGCACAAAGTTCGCCGCCACATAGACATCATCCACATTGGAGGCAAAGCTCAGCGCAGGCCAGCGCAGGAAACCGTAGCTGTCTCCGCTGAAGTCGATAAACCCTTCCGCCTCGATCCTGGTGCCCTTCTTTCCGTAGAAACAAAGAATTTCAAAGACCAATTGATGCTTTGAGCGCACGCCGGCAACTCGCAGCCCGATCTCTTGGGCGCAGAGATGCAATGCAGCCAGCGAACGGGTCTGAAATTCGTTAAGATCAATGAATTCCGGAACCACGACCGGAGGTTCTTCAGGCGCTACTTCGCGTACCGTTTCTTCTTGCTCCGGCTTCTCGGCAACAGGTTTGTCATCGACCGAACATTCCTCCCCATCTTTGACCGGGACTTCTTTCTTCTTTCTGGGAGATCTCTTCGGTTTCTTCTCCTTTTCTACCTCGCGACTATTTGCCTCCGCGCTCTCATTGACGGCTTCCGATGTCGGTGGCTCATCACCCGATCCTTCAGACGCCACCACTTTCTTGCTCGCTTTTGCGGGCGGTGCATCTGGTGCCGGGTTTGCCTGATCATCCCCCGAATCAAAAAGTTCGTCCTTAGTTTCCAAGTCGGTAGTCATGTATGAGGGGGCAAGTGTTTCTCATCTTCAAAAGATGTCGAATTGAGGAAGTCCAGCAGGAGGAAAATTTGCTCCTCCAGCTCTGCTTCTCCGGCATCATTCCAGATGACAAAGTCAGCGCGGATCATCTTCTGAGTGATGGGAATTTGCGCGGTGATGAGTTGTTCAATGGTTTCAGGCTCGAGCCCTCGGATTTCTGCCATTCGCATCCGTTGCGTCTTTTCCGATGCGGCGACTACCACATCGAAGTTACGTTCCATCTGTGAATCGATTTCGTAGAGCAAAGGTATCTCGTATACCAAGCGTTCTTTCTGGTTCTCGATCGCAACGCACCTTGCCTCCAGCCCCATGGACTGAACCTCCGGGTGAAGAATGCCCTCAAGCTTCCGTCGCAGGGGCCCGTTGCAAAACGCTATCCGCCGCAATTTGCCGCGGTCGATCTCGCCATCGGCGTCAAGGACGCCCTCTCCGAAAACCGCTGTAATTCTGGTTTTGATCGCCCCTTTTGTCAACAGTTCATGCACGGCAGAATCCGCGCTAAAGAATGCTGCCGAATCCCCCCAATGCTTTCTCATCAAGGCTGCCGCCGTTGATTTTCCTGTGGCGACGCCACCCGTAAGCGCAATTGAAATCACCGATGAACAAATTGAAGAAGTTTCAGCCCCGCTGACTTATCTCTTGGCGCGAAAAAGGGCAGCGGGAAATGCTCCCGCCACCCTTTCAAAATTTCGCTGCCTGGGAACTCAGATCAGGGATTGGTGTTCACAGGGCGACGGAAATCCATTCCCGCAGGGTCAACCAACTTCGCAGAAACAAAGACGGTCAGATTCCGTTTGAGGTGAAGTTCCACATCGTTGCGGAAGAGGCGGCCCAGCAAAGGAAGATCTCCAAGAAGCGGCACCTTATCCTGAACGTCCTGAACGTCTTCACGAATCAGTCCACCCAAGGCCACAGTCTGCCCATCCCAGATGGTAACCTGAGTGGTCACCTTACGAGTCGAGAAGATTGGCATCTCAATCCGGTTTTCCGTCAGTTGAATGGTCGTTCCCTGACCGGTGAGCGGGTCAATGGAGGCCGAATTGATCGGGCTACCGTAGTTGATGAAGCCTTCGAACTCGACCACCTCCGGTGACAAATTCAGGTCGATGGTGAACTCATCACCACCAATCACCGGATCCACCTCCAGCGTCACACCCGTATTCCGAGTTTCAAACGCCGCCGGAGTTGCGGGAGTCACTGGGAAGGAACTGACACCTCCGCCGCCACCACCGAGGGTGGTTCCACCGCCAACCTGATTCGGGATTTCCGGGGGATCATACTCGGTCGGGTAGATGAACTCACGAATGACTTCGATCTTGGCACGCTGACCACTGCGAGCCAGAACGCTCGGAGCGGAGAGCAAATCGACACCCTTCTTTTGGTTCAGGGCTCGGATCATCACTTGGAATTGCGGGTCGGTGAAGACACCAGCGATCCCGAAGATCGCAGGAGCCGTCAGATTCCCGTCCTGAATATCTCCTGCGGCCGAACCGATCAGAGAATCGATGCTATCGCCATCAAGCGCGTTGGCACCACTGCGCAGTCCCGCCGTGAGGGGATTACTACCGACCGGAGACGAGGCCCCCGGCTGAACGAAGGAATAGTTCGAGTTGTCCAGAGCACCTTGATTACCCTGGGTACCACCTCCTGCGAAAACCTTCGGAGCGGTTCCAATGTTGAAGGGGCCCAACAACCAATCGAAGCCAAGCTCTTTTCCAACTTCCTCGCCAATTTCAACAAACTTGGAAGTGATGAAAATCTGTTTCTGACTGCCACCTTTGATCGACTCGATCACGGCCTCGACCAATTCCATCTGGTCTTGAGTCTGACGAACGATGAGCTGTGATGTCTGGGCATTGAAAGTCGCCGAAGAACCCGTGCCGAAAACAATTCCGTAAGACTCCAGCACATCTTTGGCTGAGTTCCGGGCAACGGGACCAGCACCGCCACCAGCATCAGGGGCCGCTGCGAAGGGATCTACCGGGCCGGCACCACCGCCGCCGCCGCCACCAGCGCCACCGCTAGCAGTAAGGAAATTCGGCGGAACGACATAGATATTGGTATAGAGCTCTTTATCAGGAGTCGACAAGGGCACCACAAGCACCGCGTTCGGCTCAACTTTGTATTTTAAATTGGCGAGAGCCAGCGTGTAGCGAAGCGCTTCCACCAGAGGCACATTCGACAGCTGAAGGGTGATGGGAGTCTGCTCAACACCACCGCCGCCGAATCCACCACCTGCAGGAGCAGCGGGTGCTGCCGCACCATCAAATCCCAAATCACCACCGCCCGCCACAGGAGCAGGAGCTGCACCCAAGCCACCACCGCCACCACCGGTAGCAAGGATGATGTCCACGCCACGCTTGGTAGGATCAGTAGTGGGATCCAACTCTTGGGCACGGCTGCGAAGGAAATCAATCGCATCGCGAAGAGGAGTGTTCACAAACTCGACCGTCGGAATGATAATAGTCTTCAATTTGTTCTCAATCTCAGCGATTCGGTCCGTTGTGGAATCTGCACCGACCGAATCAGGCACTCCCTGAGCGGTGATACTCGCCGGCACGGGCAATTCCCATGCTTCAGAAACACGACGGATAAATTCCGCACGAGTCTGGTTACGAGCCGTCTCGTAATAATCCATCCTCTCCTGATCAACAGCTTCCATCCCGTGACGAGCAGCCGAGTTGTAGCGATCCGCGTTGAGAACCTTGAAGTATTCTTCTTCAGCCTTGTCGAAATCGCCGATCTCGACGTAGCCCTGTGCGGTCTTCAGTGCCTTCTCGACGATTCTCACGTTCTCCAGATGCTCAGGAGTCAACGCCGGAGAATAGTACTCGGGGTCGTTCAGCTGCTCAAGAAGCTTCTTGGCCTCGTAATTGTCTGGATCGATGTCGGGAGCCAACACATTTTCCAGGAGAGTCCTTGCCTCCGCATACTCTGCTTCTTCAGCCCGCTGACGCGCCAGTTTCACGCTGGCGTTGGCGTATTGCTTCACATAGGCATCGCGCCGATCACGAGTAATCGGGGCATCAGGCAGAAGATCAATCGCGGCCTTGAACTCGGTGATCGCTCCCTCATAGTCGCCGTCGGCCAGCAACTGAGAACCGCGAAGCGCCGCTTCGTCCGCCTTCTTTACCCTCTCTTGCAAGCGAGTAACGTACCGGTTCGCGACCAGAGGGATTCCTCCCCCATCTGCGGCACCGGCGCCTCCACCTGCCTCCCCTCTCGCATTCCCCACAGGGATTACCAGGGCTACCCCGGTTGCGAGAATCAGCGTTCGAATGATTTGGTTTCCTGCTTTCATCGTAGCGACTCGTTTTTGCACAAAAGACAATGAGCGACAGCTTTTAGCTGCTCGTTCGGCTCCTGTCTATCCCAATCTTTAATTTTTCGGTGTGATTTTCAGCGTCACCTCTTTCCCCGGTTCAGCTTCGTAGGAGATTTCAGCCTCCTGTTCTTGTATGTCAACGAGTTTGTACTTCGTGTCGGGATCGACAGGAAGGACAAAAGCGTCTCCTTTTTTGACGAAGAATTTGGATCCCCCGCCAAGTTGAAACTCGAATTCCGCATAGTAGGTTGGTATGACGGTCTCGAGCCCCCTGACAAGTTTTGCCGTCTCTCCAGTCGGCAGATAAGTCACAGTCAATTCTGACATATCGACCGTAATCCCAAGGCTACTCTTACCCGTTTTACGCTCGATTGACTCCACGCGGAATTGGTTGTCCGACGCCGTCTCACCAGCCCTCAGCATGAAATTTTCCTGCTTGGGCCAGGCAGAAGATGGAAGACGTAGGATCTGAAACCGCTGCTCGTCAGGCATTGCCTGAAACTTCAGGATGTAACTTTGCTGTTGCCTCGAAAGCAGCACCAACTTGTCGGTGTAAGTAGGGTGGCTGGCTGGATCCCTCGGATTCGTTTGAGCGGTCCACTCCTCTTCATTGTTGAACTCATCGCCATCAGGATCTTGACTCATCACTCCGGCATCAAGAAAGTCCAGACCATTATCAATGAGCCATTTGTTGCTCGCCGGGGGACGCACTGACTTGGCTTTCGGATCATTCATGTCAATCAGTTCCCCGCCAATCTCGACGATCGGTATAGACACGAAAAGAGGCAGTGGTTTCGGTGCCTCCTGACCTTTGATGGGCAACACCCACTTAATTTCAGTGTCCAAAAACTTTTGGGAGCTCTCCACCTTCGCCGTCTCCGGCACCGGGAGTTCATCATTCGGCGAAATCTTTTCAATCGCGAAGGTCTCAGGGTAAGCCTGCGCCTTCAAAACGAAGACAACAGAGAGTGCTATCGCCAACAAGCCCACCGCCATCAAGATAGCTCTATCCCAGTTTTGCTTCAGCCAGTTCATAAAAATTTTTCTTTAAACTTCCTTGAATGTCAGTTTGCTCCCCGCTCAGCGACGCTTGGTGGGAGGATTTCCTCCTTTTTTCGCGTCGCCACCTTCCGCCAGCTCCACTTCGTTAGGAGGCAGGAATCTGACCACATCAATCACCGCAAAGACACCGAGCTTCTCCTGACCAAAAATAATCCGAGCGTCTTCTCGCTGCATCTGAAATCCCTTCTCCGCAAACGCCGCTGCCGTCTCCTCAAAAGACAGGGCCTGAGACATGATTTGATCGGTCAACTCCTGGCTCGGAACGCTTCCATCGTCCGCCTTGAACAGTGGTCCTGCTCCTCCGTCCGAAACCTCGGGGCCATCTGGGCTGGAGTTATCCACCCGCAACATTCTGAGGATAAAGAAATACTCTTTGTCATTCGCCAGTTGATTCACAAAATCCTGCAAGGCGGCATGACTCGTCGAGAAACGTAAATTGATGGGATACTTCTGTACCACCTGTCCCGCGACAATCCCCCCCTCGGTCCCGGGAGTATCGGCTTCATTCTCGCCAGGGAGCCCTTCGCGGGTGACATATCGAAGACTGTCGACGCCTGCATCCACCATGAGGCGCAGCAGGTAGTCAATCGCCTCCAACTGATAGTTCAACAACGGCACGATCGCCGGCTTGGGGAAAGTTGACTGATAGCTCGACATCCCCATGTAAAACTGTTCTTTGTTATCGATGCCGAACTTGTTTTCTGAAGCGAACTTAGTGAAGGCGCTCACCTTACCAGCCAGTACCTGAGTGGTGAATTCGCTGTCAGAAATGTCTTGATTGAGCGGCTTCTGGTATCGCGCCAGACTTTCATAGAGTGCATTAACTTCTGCACTGTAAGCCGTCACCAGATCATCCAGTTCCTTCTGATTTTCCTCGCTGGGATAGGGAACCTCTTTCTCCAAGCGTTCAATCTTGCTCGAAAGATTATCCCAGCCCGAGAAACTCTCATCATAGGCACCACGACCCTTCGCAAAGAAGAAGCCCGCTCCTCCAAGAAGAGCGACCGTGACAACCAGATATCCTGCCAACCATGCGTTTCCTTTCATCAGGGAAAAATCTCTAAAATTGTTTACTTCGTGAACGAAATCCGAGCGTTCTCGGGAAGAGGCAAAATCATTTCCCATTGACCAGAATACTGAGTCGCGGGATCTGCCTTGATCATGACCTCACTAGTGCTGCGATCTTTAAGATCGAAAAAAGTCGACTCTCTAAGGTTTGCCAGGTAGTCCACCACAATGTCAGCACCTCGATCATTCTTCCGATACAATCCTCTGAGTCGAATCGCATCAATCATCTTGGGCGCAGCAGGTTGACGATCAGCAGCAGGCTGAGCGCCCAACTGAGCAACGCCGGAATTCACTGATTTCAAGGCATCTTCCGCGAAGTCATCAACCACAGGCTCCCCCCCAGACAATGGTTCCAGAACCGTGATCCACATTAGATCAGTGTCCATCCGCTGGCTCAGGTCATTGAAAACTGCCGTCCAGTAGGCGCGGCTCGTCACCGCCATCCAGAACGGCTCCTTTTTTGCCTCAACCACTCCCAGCTGAGCCTTGAGATCTTTGATGGCGGCAGAATGCTCGGACAATTCCGATTCCTTGTCGCTGAGGGCGTTACTTTTCGCCTCTGCTATCTCACCCGCTTTCATGTACCAGAAACCAAGTGCCGCCAGAAGTGATGAAAGGGTCACTGTCGCCACCATCAGATAGGGTTTCCGCCGCTGAAATTCTTGAGCCTTCTTCACCGACTCAGGAACCAATTCCAGAGAAACCGGTGCCGAGCCGCTCCGTTGCAACGCGGCACCAACCATCTCGCCCAACGTGTGGGCCTTTGCCGCCATCGCTTCCGCATCCACACCGCCACCGACGGTTACATTTCGCAGGGCATTGAAGTAGTCGATGGGGATATTGAGCTTCTCGGCAAAAAACTCACGAATGAAGGGCAACCCGACGGTGGCTCCACTCAAAAGTGCTATCTCGGGAGCACGACCACCTTGCTGACTCCGATAGAAATTCGTCGTCCGCATGATCTCTGAATGCAATCGCGTCAGGGAATTTCGAATCACTTTCGAAACCCCGGCAATCACGGGATCGTCATGGTCCGCGTAGGGACCGCCCAACGCCACAAAGCCGTCAGCAATCTTCCTCTGCTCCGCATCGTGGAAGTCGACATTAAACTCCTTGGCGATCGCACGAGTGATATCCAAACCTCCAATCTTGATGGTCCGCAGAAACATCTTCGGACCTTCGACAAAAATCAGATTGGTCGTTCTCGCACCGATATCAATGATCAGAGTGGTGCCTTCGAGATCAGAGTAGTTGAACCGAAAAGCGTTGAACAGCGCCATCGGCGCCACTTCTACACCCGTCGGCTTGAGTCCGACCCCTTGAATGATTCCATCAATCTCGTCCAGTTCATCCGACTTGATGGCAGCCAACAGGACGTCCACATCGGGATCATCGGGCGTCCCCATCAGCTGATAATTCCAGACCACTTCGTTGATCGGAAACGGCACTTGCTGCTGGGCTTCAAACTCAACGATCTGATCGACCTGATCAATATCCAAGGGGGGCAACTTAACGAAGCGAATAAAGACCGGCTGGCCCGAGATCACCACGCCCGGGCTTTCGCCTTTCGCTTTCAGCCCACCGATCACCTCCGTGAGAGCCACCTTCAGCTGCCCAGCTTGCTGTCCCTCAGACCCTGGATCACCCAACAATTCTGATCGTTGATAACGGGACAGCGTGAGACCGCCGCCCGGTGTTTTTGAAAACACCGCGCCAGCCACGTGTTGAGATCCCAGATTGATCGTTGTGATTCGTTCTTCCGCCATGATGATATCTAGAGAAAACCGGTCTATCCCGCCAAGTCGCGGAAGTCTACGCCCCAGAAGCTAAATTCAGCTCTGCCTCGCTTGATGACAATCAATTCGTTGCTTTGACATCTGCGTAACGATCAATCCAGAGAAGAGCGAAAGGCGTCTTCTCACGTCCCAGCACTCCCGGTTGAGGCTGCAAGGCCTCCCACCATCGGCCGGTTGGTCCGCCACTGGTTTCCCCGCCCTTGGAAACGCCATTATAAAAGACCTCAACCGCAACTGCTTTGATGGAGGCTTCCTGAAAGCGACGGTAATCTCCCGTGATCGCTCCCAAACTGGGAGGTGACACATAAACCGCAGAAAAATATTTCTCACCCGAGACTATATTCACATGATTCACGTCACCGGTCAGGACCTTCGTGGATCCATCTTCGGCCTGAATCGCGACATAGTAGCGGAAGAGCAATTCAGGAATGACCGCACCCCGTTCGCTGGCTTTCGCCTCAAACTCCACTTCCACTTCGAGCCAATCTCTCGGGCTGGGGACATTCTTCCCCTTCACGTTTCCTGCCTCGAACTGCGGCGTCGGCTGCGTCGATGACTCGATGCCCTTTACCTGCACACTTTCCACCTGAATTTGCTGAGCTTGAATGGAAAGCCCTGCAGAGAAACTCACTAGGGTTGCGATGGTAAGAAATTTTTTCATGATCGAAATGGATTCAGTTTCACTGCTTGTAACCTGACTGCCTCTTGTCTGGCAACCCTATTTTGCGTGTCTTCTTCAGTGTTGATGATTATTTCTCAAATTTGATTCATTTTCCCAGAACTCCGCGGAAATAGGCAATCGTTGCCGCCACTCCGTCCTCGAAAGGCACCTTGGGCTCCCAACCCAGCCACTCCCGCGCTCGGGTAATGTCAGGCTGTCGGATCTTTGGATCGTCCTCGGGCAAGGGTCGATACTCAATTTGCGATTTCGTGTCAATGAGTTCCAAAGTTTTCTCGGCAAATTCCTTCACACTCATTTCTCGGGGATTGCCGATGTTGACAGGCTCATGAGTGCTGTGCTGAGAAAGTCGATAGATCCCGTCGATCAAGTCGCTGACGTAACAAAAACTTCGCGTCTGGCTCCCGTCGCCAAAAACAGTGAGCGGATGCCCTTCAAGCGCCTGTCCGATAAACGCCGGAACGACCCGCCCATCTCGGAGACGCATTCTGGGTCCATAGGTATTGAAGATTCGGACGATTTTGGTGTCGACCCCGTGGGCTCGTTGGTAGGCCATGGTGATGGCTTCGGCAAAGCGCTTCGCCTCGTCGTACACTCCCCGGGGACCAATGGGGTTGACGTTCCCCCAATAGGTTTCCTTTTGGGGATGCTCCAAGGGGTCCCCGTAGGTTTCAGAAGTCGACGCCAGCAAAAACGTGGCCCCTTTTTCTTTAGCCAAACCCAACGCGTTGTGGGTTCCCAGAGAGCCTACCTTCAAGGTCTGAATCGGCAACTCCAGGTAGTCAATCGGACTGGCGGGCGACGCCAAGTGAAAGATGTAATCCACCCTCCCCGGAATGTAGAGATACTTGGTGACGTCATGCTTGATGAACTCGTAGTTCTCGTTGCTGGCCAAGTGCTCAATGTTGTCGATGGAGCCCGTCACTAGGTTGTCCAAGGCAATGACCCGATGCCCCTCCGCCAGTAACCGATCCGTGAGATGCGAAGCCAGAAATCCAGCCCCTCCGGTGACGAGTGAAACTGGACGATCAACGTTTTTTGAATCTGGCATTAGGGAAATATTTATGAGAGATCCTCGCCCCCTCTTCGGCTCACACCGAATAGGGTATTTGCAGGGAGGTGAGAATTCACCACAGGCAGCGGCAACTCACAAGCGATAAACCGGAAAAAGCGGGAGCCCTCCGTCGCTTGAATCCAACGCGGGAATCTCCTGCGAGGAAAGCCCCCGTTCACTCACCGATGCAAAATACCTTGTCATCCGTCCGAATGAAAAGGTTTCCGTGAGCCGGAACAATGGATGCCCGAATGTTGACACTCTGATCCTCACCCATTTGGGTGGAATGCAGCAATTTGAAATCATCTCCCGCCTTCACCACAAAAACTTCACCAAGATGGCTCATCAGGTAGATCTTTCCGTCCGCAGCGGTTGGCGATGATTCCAATTTCACCTTGGCATCCAACGCCTCACTCCAGATGACTTTGCCCGTGCTCGGCTCCACGCAATTGAGAACCTTCTTACCTTCATTCAGGATATAGAAACGCCCCTGATAGAAGAGTGGAGTCGGCACATCGCTGCTGACATTCTTGGTCTCCGCGCTGGTCCAGGCAATCGCACTGTTGTTCAAATTTCCGCTGCCACCGGCATGAATCGCAAAGACCGGCTGTTTCTTTGGAGCACAGGCGAGAACGACTCCATCTCCGTAAACCGGCGAAGGAACGAGACGCCAGAACTTTTCCTTGTGACCCTCATTCCAAGTCCCCCAGCGCCAAAGCTCTTTTCCGGTCTCGGGATCGTGTCCCGTGAGAAAGTCACCGCCAACAACGAGTAGTTCAGCTTTGCCGCCATGCTTCGCGATCACTGGCGAAGAAAAGGCCTCCCGAGATTCCATTTGAGCATCACTGGGACGCTTCACATTCCACAGTTCTTTTCCCGTTTTTGGGTCAAGTGCCAGCAGGTAGGATTCATTCATCTTGTCGGTAAATCCCCGACCATCGACCGCCACGTCGCGTTGCAAGACCTGCAGGTAGAGTCTTTCACCGTAGAGCAGAGGGGTCGTTGAAAAGGTCCAACCAAAGGCAAACTCACCGTAGTCTTTTTGGATATTTCGCTTCCAGCTCTCTTTTCCAGCAAAATCAAACGCCGCCAAATCCCCGTTTCCTGTGAAAAAGAAAACCAGCTTCCCGTCAGTGGCTGCCGAGGGTCCTGCGAAATCACTCCTGTCATCCTTCCTCACCCCATCTCCGAGTTTCTTCCTCCATTTCACGTCTCCGCTCGCCCGATCCAGGCAGTAGGCCATGACGCCGCCCTCTTCTTCATCAACCGAAGTTACGAAAACGGCATCCCCATGAACGATGGGAGTCGATGCGCCCGTACCCGCCAGTTGCGCCGTCCATTTGACTTTGTCGGTCTTGGAGAATTTGGTCGGATAACTCGCTTCATCATCGCTCGAACCATCATGGTTCGGCCCCCGCCAGTTGGGCCAATCGTTGGCCTCCGATTTTGCGATTGAGAACAGCGCCAAGGCGATTCCAAGAGAAAGGGAAAAGGTGGTTGAACGATACATGATGGCGGATCCTCGCCGGAGGGTCGCGCGAAGTCAAGCCAACCGACATCACGCAGATCACGGAACATTTTTTGAGAAAGCCGGGCACCAAACAGGGTCAGGTGCTGGACCTGACCCTGTTGAATTATTGGGACTGTTCTCGGGAACCGTATCTCGCCGGCCCGTGCAAAACCAAGCTACTTGCGCCGTTTCCTGAGAAAGGTCGGCACATCCATGTCTTCACCATCGACAATCGTCGGCTCCGTCTTTGCGAATCGACCTTTGCTCAAGGGCTCCAACTGCAACATCTGCTGATGCTGTGCCGCAGCGGCATCAATCTCGGCTTGGGTGGCATTTTCCGGAAGATCCAACGGAGCCTCCGAAGGCTGCGGCAAGGTGCCGGGAGCCACATTACCAGAACCAGAGGAAACCCCCGGCATCAATCGCGAAAGCGAGATCTGCTGGGAATCATCGGTGCGGGCAACGATGACATCCCCCTCTCCCGCCACCGAAGGCGGCAGGATCGGCATGGTCGGTTCATTGTCACCTGTCGGCTCAGCTGCTTCCTCTTCATGCGGCAATCCGGTGCCATCACGGCCCTGACGAAGCATTTTACCAATTGAGTCGGTAACATCGTCCTCGTCTTCGTCGTGAACTGAAGCAATCGGCGCTCCCACATTCAATTTGGGACGACTGATGGGAGCCACGTCAATGACAGGCTTGCGAACGGTTTGAGGAGGAACCACCGCAGTCTTTCGGACAGGCTGCAGATCAATCGGCTCCCGTTCTTTAACAGGCTCCGGTTGCGCCGGTGTTTCCACTTCTGGCTCCGCCACTTCCTCTTCAATTTCGGCTTCAGGCTCGACAGGTTCAGGGACATCCTCCGCTACCGGGGTATCCTCAGCTGCCTCCTCGTCATCATCGAGCGCAATATCCTCCGCCTCGATCTCGGGCGAAGGTTCCTCGACAACGGGTTCCGAGACCGGATCCGTGACTTCTGCCACGACTTCCTCTTGCTCAGGAACCTCTTCGGTTTCAAAACTTTCTTCAATTTCCGCCACGGATGATTCTTCCGTGATGGCCACCGGCTCGATTGTGTGGTTTTCAGGCTCCGATGTTGGCGCCGGTGGAGGCGACAGCGGAGCCATCAACGAGCTACCCAAACGCGGGGCAGGGGGCTCGGGTTCTCGGTTCGCCATCGGCCCTTCGGCTGGCGCTTCGCGCCGCTGCCCTCCGGGTCCGCTCAGGGAACTCACAATCGTTACAGTCAAATTGGCACCCAGTTTCTTGTCGGTGCCCGTTCCAAAAAGGATCTGGGTCTTGGCATCGTCGATGTGCTTCGACAACTCCTGCATCACCAGTTCGATCTCGAACAGGGTCATCGAATCCCCACCCCCGACATGAACCAACACATTGCTGGCTTGGTCGAGCATCTTGCCCTTGTCGAGCAAGGGAGATTTGAGCGCTTGATCCAACGCTTCCTGAGCTCGGTTGTCGCCTTTGGCAACCCCGAAGCCGAAGAGACAGCGAGAGTTTTCGCTGTTCAACGCAGAGAGCAGTTCATCCATTCCGATGCGAATGATGCCCGGGTGGCTGACGATCTTCATCGTGGCCCGAATGGCCTGGCTGATGATCTTGTCAGCGGCGGCAAATGCCTGCTGCACCCCTTCTTTCGGCACGATGAGCTCGCCCATGCGATCATTGTCGAAAGTCACCACCGCATTGGAATAACGACCGATGCGCTCCAGCGCTTCGAGAGCTTGGTCCATTCGGCGTTTTCCTTCGAAACTGAATGGCAAGGTAGCGAAGACAACCAGAAAGACGCCTTCTTCCTTGGCAACCCGACAGACTTCTGGAGCAGCTCCAGAACCGGTTCCGCCGCCAAGACCGACGCAAACGAAGGCCATCTTGTATCCTCTCAGGCTATTCCGAATCTCGTCGACCGCCTCAAGGGCGCCCTGCTTACCGAGTTCGGGATCGCCACCGGCACCCATGCCTTTCAGCAGAGTCTTACCGAGTTGGATCTTATTGTTCGACACCGAGCTCGAAAGAGCTCTGACATCGGTGTTCAGTGTCAGCAATTCCGCTTCGTCGCTGCCCTCAAGTGCCATGCGATCCAAGACGTTGGCACCAGCGCCACCGACCCCAATCACACGCACAGAGAACTCGCCTCCGGGCGGAATCTCAGACTGTTCTGAGAGGTTATACTCAATCATAGAAAGGCTATCTTCGATGTTTTCTTCACTAAGTCAAAGGTTTCGGTTCACCTGCCAAATCCGAGAATTCGGCCAAATTTCTTGCCGATATTCGAGAGGGCACCGGCTTGAGGACGTTGTTCATCCAGCAGCTGCGCATATCGAATCAGCCCTACGGGCGTGGCGTATTGGGGGTTTTCAAAAATGGCAGCCGGACCCGACATCGACGCGGATGATGGTCGCTGAACCGGCAATTCGAAAATCTCTTCCGCCAGTTCCTCGATGCCATCAATGAGGCTGGTTCCTCCGATGAGGTAGATCCCCTTCCCCACTTTGTCGAGTTGTCCCGTCTGATCAAGCCGCTCGCGGACCAGCAGGAAGACTTCGCGCAACCGGGCATCGACGACCGAGTTCAACTCGAGTTGCTCGATCTTCGACCCCTTGAAGTGGCTGTCTGCTTCCAGATCAATGATTGCGTCAGGATCAATTCCTTCGATCCTCGCACTGCTGCGATCCACCTTCAATTTCTCCGCACGACCGATGGGAATCTTGAAGACGATCGAAAGGTCGTTGGTGATGTGGTCTCCCCCGATCCCGAGGCAGCCGGATGCCACCACGGCACCTTCGATGTAGAGGACGTACTCAGTGGTGCCTCCGCCGATGTCGATAAGCAAGGCTCCCTGTTGCTTCGCCTCGCGATTCAATACCACCTGAGCCGCCGCGATTGGACTGAAAACAATATCCTCCACCTCCAGGGGCACCTCCCGAACACAGCGGATGGCATTCTGAATCCGGGTTTTCACCCCGTGAATGATGTGGTAGTCGGCTTCCAGTTTCTGCCCCAGCATGCCCACGGGATTGAGCACCTTTTCCTGACCATCCACGTAGTAGTGCTGGATGATACTGTGGATGTAGGCGTTTTCTTTGGGAAGCGAAACATCGCGGGCGATCTCCTTTACCTCCTCAAGATTCTCTGACGTGATCTCGGCCTGATCATCTGAAATTCGGATCGTGCCCCGGTTATTGAGACTGTCGATATGCGCTCCCGTGACCGCGAGAAAAACATTCTTCACCATCACATCGCTGCGGTCCTCAGCCTTCACCAAGGCATCGTGCAAACATTGCTGAGCCGCCTCGAAATCGACGATTTCACCCTTTCGCACCCCGGAGGTGGGATGCTGCCCCACTCCGAGAATCTTGATCGCCCCGTCGCTCCGCACTTCGCCAACGACAACGCAGACCTTTGAGGTGCCTATTTCCAGGCCAACATATATCGTGGATCGAGCCATGATGTAGTGAACGCTTCTGAGTAGGAGAGGGAGAGGTGTTGCGAAGAATCACGGACTTCCTCCGCATTCTTGACATTGCAGAGACTCCTCTTTTTTTGTCGCTCCAGTCAACACCGGAGACGTGAAGTTGCAAGTCCCTAACGCAACGCTTTTATCCGCCATTCAGAATGGATCGCAACTGGCGTTGCATCCGGGCGGCGGAATCGTCATCTGAAGGCGCCCCGACCGACGGCAGATTCCCGATGCGAGGCAATCCACTTTCGTGAGGCCCCGTCGGCATACTGGGTGGCGTGTAAAACGTCACGGGAATGTTCTTGGTCGGCATGACATTGACCGTCGCCAGTTGTTGCCCGGCAGAGTGGGCATGAGTGACAATCCAGCGTAAGTCCTGTAGACCTCGATCAATCTCCTTGAGACCAAACACCGCTTCCATCTGGGTGTTGTAGAGACAGGTCAGCGAATAGGGATTCTTGACCCTTACCTCCCTGACCTCCAATCCATCGGGGCCAAACATCCGATTGCTCTCTTGAATCAGCCTAATGGCCTCCCTGATCACGACCGTGTCCATCTGAGCGCCCTCCGACGGCATCGGAAGGTGATAGGTTTCGATGACCGGGAGATCCAAAAAGCGCTTCAGGAGCTTCTGGCAGCGAAAAACCTCCCCATGCTCGTCGATCAGAAATCCTTTCGTGGTGTTTCTCGGCCGAACTCCCTGCGGAGGGCAGGAAAGCCAGGCCAAGGGAACCCGCTCTTCTACTTTGACTTCCAGCAGATCCGGCAGTTCGCGATTCACCTCGACATTTACCACCATGGGCAAGACGGCCAAACGCTCACGCACAGCCTTGAGGTCGATCGTCATCAGGTTCATCCCCATCTCCACGCGACCGGCATCAGCGATATCCGCTTCGGTCAGGACACCGTCGGTCGACACGACAAATCGATTCAGTCGAAACTCGGAATTCTCGTAAAATGCCTGCCGATAGGCCCACCTCACCATGGCACTGACCGTCAGCAGGGTGAGAATGATCGCCGATGCCTTGATCAGAATAGCCCGGCGACGCGACTGCCTCACCCGCTGTCCACGACGGGAATTCAGCTTCACATCAAGCTGATGGAGCTCGATTCGCTGTTGCCGGGGACGGATTCGCCGATTGACGAAGGACCGGTCTGGAAAAAGCCGACGTCGTTTCTTATTTCGCATTAACTGAAATTAAGCGAAACTTTGATAATTTTCAAACAAAGAGTCGCATAATCAATTCCGGCTGCGGCGGCCGCTTTTGGGAGCAGGCTACTCTCGGTCATTCCCGGGATGGTATTCACCTCTAAAACGAAGGGAGTAGCGTCCTCATTTCGCAGCAACACGTCCACGCGGGAGTAGACCTCGATCCCGAGAGAACGATGCGCCTTGAGCGACATTTCCTGAACCGCGGCAGTGACCTCTGGACTCAGATCAGCGGGGCAATAATAGTCCGTCCCCCCTTCTCCCGTCATCCAGGGATACTTGTTCCTGATGTCATAAAAACCCGATCGCGGCTGAATGTGTATCACTGGCAAAGCCTCATCTCCGAGAATGCCTACCGTCAATTCCTTGCCCGAGACGAATTCCTCCACCAGCAGATCGGTACTGAACTGCCCCGCATCCGCCACCGCCGCCTCCCATCCGGCACGATCTTGGACGATGTGAACGCCGACACTGCTACCTTCGCGGGGCGGCTTCACCACGCAGGGATAAGTCACCTCGTCAATCGCCGCCAGCGCCTCAGCCGTCTGCAAAATCCACTCACTCGGGGTTTGGACTTCCGCCTCGCGGAAACGGACTTTGCTCGCGATCTTGTCAAAGGCCAGTCGAGAACTTTCCTCCCGAGCACCGGTGTAGGGAATGCCTCGCCGCTGCAACTCAGCCTGCAGTTCGCCATCTTCTCCGTAGGTGCCGTGAATCACGTTGAATGCCACATCCGTGCCCGCCGGAACAACAAAACTTGAGTCTTTCACGTCAACCAGAGTGACTTCTCCCACTCGCCCCTGCAGGGCACCAACGACCCCTTTGGCCGAGTTCAGCGACACCTCCCGCTCACTCCCTGGGCCGCCCGCGAGCACCGCGACGCGAAGTTTGGAGTAGTCGAAATCAGCGAAATCAGCAGCGGAGTCGTTCATGGCAGGAGTTGAGAAATGATACGGGAAACTTCCCTGCATACTTTCCATAAAACACGAAAAATGCGCGGCCTTTTTCTCCCTCGAAATTCGGCCCCCTCAAATCTCCAAATCCATCAGAGCCGGAAACTCATCCCGCCATTCTCGAACGACCATCGGATCCAACTCCGCAATCAGCATCCCCTCCTCCGCTCCCGCATCGGCTACGATCTCTCCCATCGGATTGATGACGACACTGCGTCCCGGGTAGTCCCAGTTCGGATCGCTACCCGAGCGATTCACCCCCACCACCCACGCCTGATTCTCGATTGCCCGAGCCCGGAGAAGGACAACCCAATGCTCAGCCCTCACTTTTGGCCAACTGGCAATCACGATGAAAACCTCCGCGCCGCCATGAGCGACTCCTCGTCGAAACAATTCCGGAAACCGTAGATCGTAGCAGATCAGCGGACAAATCTTCAGCCCTCCCCAGTGAAAGGTCACGATCTCCCGACCACGCTCGTAGAAATCAAATTCCTGAGTATAGCGAAAAGTCCGTATCTTTTGATAACGCGCCAATTCATCCCCTGAAGGCGCCACCACTCGCAATTCGTTGCGTCCGAATTTATCCTTGTTCTCCGATTGGGTCACGAAGCCTCCCATCACCGCGGCCTCATGCTGCGACGCCAGTTCTCGCATGAAGTTGATCGCCGGCGCCCCCTCTGGCTCGGTAGTTGCTTCCAGATTCATGCTGAATCCGGTCGCAAACATCTCAGGCAGTACGATCAAGCCTCCCGAAAAATCTCCTCCCCCATTCTTTCCGAGCAGTTCCCGCACCCGATCAAAATTTGCCGCCCTATCCTCCCAGGCGATGTCATACTGGCAAGCGATGACTTTGAGCATACCTTGATGCTAACCTATCTGACTCAAAATTTCCCAGAAATTTCCGAACCCTTTTCACGTCATAGTGTCAAATAGCTTGCCGCCGGATTTCGACTCGACGGTTGACTCTTCGCTGCTTCCGCTCACAGTGACTCCGCTTTGCGTCTCGACTTTTCCCGCCTTTCATCATGCGCTCGCTGCTCCGCTCCAAGATCCATCTCGCCACCGTGACCGAGGCGAATCCCGACTATGTCGGCAGCATCACCATCGACCTCGATCTCGTCGATGCCGTCGGTCTATGGCCCGGTGAAAAAGTCCTCGTCGCCAGCGCCACCACCGGTGCCCGATTGGAGACCTACGTGCTCGAAGGTGAACGCGGATCCGGCGTCATCGGCATCAATGGCGCTGCCGCCCATCTCATCAACGCCGGCGAGAAAGTCATCATCATGGGCTTCGAACTTTGCGAGAAACCTGTGGATCCCAAAGTCATCCTGGTCGACGGCGACAATCGCATCGTCGAATACCTCCACGAACGCGCTGGAGAAGTGATTCCGGTGGGCTGAGCCCAGCAGGATCTCACGCAGCCACCCTGCCCAGCGCCAATTCGATTTCTCGGATGAGGACGCTGAGTTCAACCGGCTTTCCGACCACGGGGCAGTTGCCGCCACCGATGTGGGCCAGACTTCCCGCTTCGCTCGCGAGCGCTGTGAGCATGATCACAGGAATACGAGCCAGATAGAAATCGGATCGGAGATCCGCCAGGACATCGCCGCCGTCTTTGCCCGGCATCATCACGTCGAGCAGGATCAGGTCCGGTCGCACATGTTGGATCGTTGCGTGCGCTCGCATCGAGTCGTTCTCCGAGAAAGTCTCATAGCCATATCGCTCCAACGCCTTGCTCAGCAGGGTGGTAAGATTCACGTTGTCGTCGATGAGTAGAATTCGGCCTCTCATGGCTGATGGGAGCATACCTCCAATCGAGACATTCAAGCACATTTAACATAATTTCAATAATTATTACAAATTTTACCCACCGGTTACTAAAAACTTGAAAATACTCTAATTGACGAATATTATGGTTTTTGATACTCGTATTCGCGAAACATCCAAAACCAAAGGCGACCACCGTCATGTCCATTCAATTTCACCCTGGCTCCCACCATCTTACGATCACCATCGACACCTCGGTGTTTGAGGCCGCTGACGCCGCTCAGTTGGAGAGTGATCTGGCTCCGTTCTCAAACGAGGCCGTCGAGTCCGTGGAACTCGATCTCGCCCAAGTCGAGCAGATCGATAGCGAAGCCATCTGCACGCTGGTCAGTCTGCATCACCGTTTCGCCCATCCCTTTATCCCGGCATTCGCTCTGAGGAATCCTCGACCCGAGGTGCGCCGAGTCTTCGATCTCCTTGGCATTGATCGCATCTTCGCGATTGAGAACACGCCCGTCCTGAAGAGCCTCGCGCCCTGCTGAAAACGAGCCAAGGCAGACTCAAGGCACGGAAATCACTGCTTTGCGGAGATCCGGCGCCCCGACCGTCGGACCGAAACGTTGCGGCACTTCGCCCAGCTCGATTCTATGCGTGATCCATGGGCCGGTGTCGACCGATCCGCTTTCGATGGCCGAAATCACTTCGCGAAAATCCGACGCGGTCGCGTTGCGGCTCGACATCAGAGTCAGCTCCCGGCGATGAAAATTGGGATCATTGAACGTCACCTCGCCTTGGAAAAGCCCTACGAAAACGATTCGTCCGCCATGGGCCACCAGATCGAAGGTCCCCATCATCGAACCCGAATTGCCCGTCGCGTCAAATATCACCGTCGGCAATTCCCCGCATCCGCTCAACTCCCGCAAGGCCGACTCAACAGGGTTGGGTCCGCCACTCAACAGGGTTAGGTCCACGCCCAATCCCTCACGACAGAAGGCAAGGCGATGCTCGGAGACATCCGCCACCGCGACCCGATCGGTCCGCGTTTGGAGAAATTGGATCACGCTCATGCCGATGGGCCCGGCCCCGATGACCAGAGCAAACTCCCCCGCTCCAACGCGGGCGCGGTCGACCGCATGGCGGCCGATGCAAAGCATCTCGACCAACGCGAGTTGCTCCGTCGTGAGAGTCTCGGATCGGTGCAGTTTTTCCACTGGAACGGCGATCACCGGACGCATGCCGCCATCGCAATGAACTCCCAACACTTGCAGCCGCTCGCAGCAGTTCGTCTTCCCGCTGCGCGACGCCGGGCTGGTCGCGTCATTCAAATAGGGTTCCACCGCGACGATGTCGCCGACCTGCAAGTCACTGCCCTCGGGCACTGAAAGCACTTCGCCTCCCAGTTCGTGACCGAGGATGCGGGGATATTCGAAAAACGGCTGTCGACCGTGAAACGCATGAATATCGGTCCCGCAGACACCGATGTGACGGATGCGAACCAAAGCCTCCCCCGAACCTGCCATCGGCACGGTTCCCAAGGTCGCCTCGAAGCGTCCCGGTTCGGCAAGAATGATTTGAGTCTGAGAAGATTCGCTCGGCATAGGATGATTCGTTTCGAAAAGAGCGATCCCACAAGGGAATCAAAACGCCAAGTTCAACTTTCGCTTTCTTTTGACCACGTGTCGCGAATCGTGGGTCCCTCGTGCCTTGGTATCTCCTGCTTCCCCTCTCCGCCGCCGCGCTCTACGCGTTCAGCTCTCTCCTCATCAAGCGAGGACTGAGCGAAGGCGTCACCATGACGCAATCGTTTCATCTGACCAATTTTGCCGTCGGCCTGGTCTTCACGCCGCTTCTTTTTCTCGAAACTGGTGAGGTTCATTGGGACCTCGTTCTCCATCCCATCCTGGTGACGATCGCCTTTTTCCTCGGCACTTGGCTGACATTTCTTTCCATTCGCTTGGGCGATGTCTCGCTCGTGACTCCCCTCATGGGCACCAAGGTGGTCTTTGTCGCCATCGGCGTCGTCGTCTTTGCAGGCTCCGTGCCGCCGCTGGCTCTCTGGATCGCCGCCGCGCTCACCGCGACCGGAGTTTTCCTGATGGGAGCCGGAGATTTCGGGAAAAAGGCCGTCGGTCATGCCACCGCAGTCAGCACCGCGCTACTCAGTGCTGCCATCTTTGGCGTCTGCGATGTCATGGTCCGGATGTGGGCGGCGGAATTCGGTGCCATGACCTTTCTCGCGCTCTCGTCCATTGGCGTGGCATTGATCTCCGCCACGCTCTGGCTGATCCAAGGGCGCCCCTCACTGATTCTCCCCATCGGAGCCCGCTCCGCCACCCTTGCCGGCGCCAGCATCGTCGGGGTTCAGGCGGTCCTCATGGGCCTCGCTCTCAGCTACCACGACGACGCCACCGGCATCAATGTCGCCTACGCCTCCCGCGGTTTCTGGGCCATCCTGTTTGTCGGCTGGATCGGGCCGAAATTCGGAAATCACGAGCGCCATGCCAGCGGACGCGCCTTTGGATGGCGCATCGCCGGAACGGTGTTGCTCACCGCAGCCATCGTCCTCGCCGTCGTGGCGAGGGCTCGTTTGGGGAGGTGAGAGAGCTGTTAGCGATTAGCTCTTAGCCGCAAGGCTCATCACTAGGAACTAACAACTAAGCACTAAAACTCACTTCGAGAGATCGAAGGCACCACCTTCGATCGTGCTACGAACGTAGATTTTGCCATCCGCCAGCGCCGGGGTGCTCCAGCATTTGCCATCGAGCACATCGGCTCGGGAAATCTCGGTGTAGGCATCGGACTTGGCGTCCACCAATACGATTTCACCCGCATCGGAAAGCGCCACCAGGGTGCCGTCGGCGGTCAGTATCACGTTGCCGGGGCCAAAACCTTCCTGGCTCCACTTTTTCTCGCCTGTCTTGATGTCGATACAGGCCAGAGGTCCTTTGCCATATTCCTTGAAGCTGAACATGCCGTAGAGAAAACCATCCTTCACCACCGGGGTGCTCCAGTGATTGATGTTGTCGTTCTCCGTGCGCCAGATCTCCGTGGAGGTGAATTTTCCGCCATCTTTGGCGATGCGATAGGCACCACCACCGACGCCGTATCCGGCCGAGCAATAGACGATGTCGTCAAACACTACCGGCGAAGCGGCGGTCGAGACTTTGAAAGGGAACGCCTGGCGCCAAAGGACCTTGCCATCGGCAACCGAGGCGGCCACGAGACCTTCTTGGGTGAAGAAAATCACCTGACGCTCGCCGAGCAGATCGGTGACCACCGGAGTCGCGTGGGTGATGGCGTCGTTCTCGCCTTTCCAAAGGAGCTTGCCGTCGTTTTTGTCAAAGGCGAGTAGCGACTGACCACGTCCGCCCCCGGCGACAAACACGCGATCACCGTCGATCACCGGAGAGGCGGCGTTCTGCCACTTGATGTTCTGAGCACCGTGCTTTTTCTCCAAATCGACCGACCAGGCGGTTTCGCCATCGACCACGTTCAGCGCATAGAGGCGCAGGTAGGTATCGAGCACGTAGACCTTGTCTCCCGACACCACCGGAGTGGAGCGAGGGCCATCGCCGCCGTCGTTGCCCTTGGCACCGGACTTGCCGCCGCCGTCATATTTGCCGCCGATCCACAGCGGCGTAGCCCAGAGTTGTTCACCCGTGGCCGCATCAAGGGCAACACAGATTTCCATTGGATTTCCATCCTCCTCCCGGACCACGATGGTGAAGGCCTTGCCTTCCGCCACCGAAAACGAGCTGAATCCGGTTTCCGTCGCCACCTTCCAGACCGGCTGGCTGGGAACGACCTTTTTCGGCAGCGTTTCGGCAGAGATGCCGTTGCCGTCGGGCCCGCGATAGGCCGGCCAGTCGGCGGCCTGGATCGAGAGACTGATGGAAGAGACAAAAGTGAGGGTGAGCAGGGCAGTGAACTTCATCGCGGTGAGCAGCGTAGGTTGGAGTGGAAAAAAGAAACGTCACAGAAATTAGGTTTTCCCCATGTCCGGTCAAGGCCCAATGCGTTACCCTGATGGCACGGATGCGCGGAATCCCTCACCAGCAAGAATCTTGGAAACAGTTCGCCGTCGGCCTCGGCATCATGCTCCCCTGGCCCATTGGTGCCGCAGTGCTGCAACCGCTCAGAGATCCCTCCGACTACGCGATCTATTTTGTCGGCCTGTTCTGGGATCTCCTCTGGGACCCTGTGGCCAAACTCCAGAGCGTCCTCTCCCATCCGATCAACAACCTCGTCACCGCCCTCATCGTCGGCATGTTCGTCGTCATGTGGTTGACCATCGCCGTCATTCCCCTACTCGGTCGCTGGCCGCGTAGGGAAATCATCGGTCTCTGGGCGCTGCAATGCGCCTACGCCGGCTCCCAGGCGATTGCCGGTTACTTCTACGCAAAGAGTTTTCTGGTTTGAGCTGCCGACGAAGTCTAGCTCTTCAGATTGTCCTCCACGAATTCCCCGGTCGATTCCATGCCCCCATCATCAGAGACTTCGAAAATCGCGGTCAAGGCGGCATGAGCCTCGGCTTCATCCGCTCCGTTCACTTCGATATCGATCACCGCCCCACAACCTGCCGCCAGAATCAGGATGGCAAAAATGCTCCGGGCGTCCGCCAAGCTATCGTTCAACCTGAGGCGGATGGAGGACTGAAACGCCTTGGCACATTGAACAATCGTGGCCGCCGGCCTCAGATGGAGACCTTCCTTCCAGGGAATGGAGATTCGGGACTTTTTCATGATAAAATTTAGACTTCATTGAGCCCGGAACGTTCATTTCCCCGGAGGCTCTGCAGAGTTGCCGCCGATCATGAGACAGATCATTGCAGAAATCATCGTCACAGGGTTTGAAGGTTTCTCGGAGATTCTCTGTGGCGACTGGTTGCTTCCGTTGAAATCAATCGATTTTCTCTGACAACGCGTAGACAGGCGCAGCATCCGTCTTGGCAATCCAGCCGTTTGCAATCCGATAATAGCCTTCGTGTTCCTTTTCGATCTCGACGGAGCGACCAGCAGGCAGGGTGGCAACGACCTCGGCTGTCGGAAAGGGCGAGAGGCGAACCTTGGCATCAGCTTTCACCACAATCCCTCGGTCTAATTCGTCAGAACGTATCGCCAAGGCGGCGGCGGCGAGCAACAGCATGGCGAGAGACGTGACAAATAGGAAACGAAGCGGACTGCGGGGTATCTTTTCTCCGGCAATCCCATGAGCCACACTGACCACCGCCAGGATCGTCAGGGCAATCAGACCGGCTATCATCCACTCTTCGAGGCTGAGCCAGAATAGCGGAGTCCCCCAGATCGAAGGAGTGCTTTCTTCGAACGCAGTTGCTCGATCCCGCGCGAGGCGCAGGTTGGTGCGGATGTCCTCGGCATGTGGATCCAGCACAAGAGCCTGCTCATAGGCGAGGATGGCGGGACCGTATTCGCCGAGTCGATAATGAGCGTTTCCGAGATTGAAGAGCAACGCCGCGTCCGGTACGGTCGTCTTGATCTGCTCTTGGTAAGCTTCGACGGCCGATCGAAAATCGCCCGACGC
Source organism: Verrucomicrobiia bacterium (assembly GCA_020440025.1). Classification (GTDB taxonomy): domain Bacteria; phylum Verrucomicrobiota; class Verrucomicrobiia; order Verrucomicrobiales; family DEV007; genus JAEUHH01. The sequence continues at coordinate 6,643 of JAGROX010000117.1, read as the reverse complement.
CAGGGCCTCATTTCCCTTGGTGAAGAAAGCAACTGAGGCCTCTTCCCCAAAGGCGGGAGCGACAAGACTGAGGAAGATTGCAATGAGGCGAAATAACTTCATGAGGTCAGGGCGAGTTGGGGGCGAACGGGTTTGACCGAATCAGTCGAGACTTCAGCCAGAGCCTGATTCAAGGCCGCCTGCCAGCGTTCAGCATCGAATTGATCGCTGGCCGAATCGGGTGCATAGGCCATGGCGTCGGCCCTTCGAAAAATCGCCAAAGCCGGGGAATCAGAAGGCAGTCTCTGCCTCAATTCAGCGACCGTCAGACTCTCTGCCGGGCAATTCCATGCGGCCGCCAACCGTGTCTGCAAGGCGCGTCGACCGGCGGCGAAAAACGCGACCGCATCGCCGTTACGCGCTGCGGCGTCAGCCTGGTTCAGCGCTTCGTTTTCTGCCCGCTCTGATTTCCGGGTGGCGATTCGCTGCGGATCGGAACGCTGACGGCGAATTCCTCCGGCAACGAAGCCAGCCACAACAAGAACGAGACACCCCACGACCAACGTCCAGAGAAGCGGTCGCGCCCCCGGGGTCGTAAGAACAGGAAGCCCGCTCCCGAGGGCAAGCCGCGGCGGAGCAAGATCCACGGACGTCTCTTCCCGCCCGTCTCCAATCGATGACTCCGGCGTTCCCGAGGCGGTCGCGGATGTTTCGGCTGCCGCTGTTGGGGTCGTTGATGAAGCCGGATGCGTGGCCGCCGAGCCGTCAATCTTCAACGGGATCGCGGGACTGCTGAGGCTTTTGTAAATGCCCTCGGACGGATCGAAATAGCTGAAAGCCAGTTTGATCTCCTGTTCGCCGCCGGATTGAGGGACCGCGCTGAATTCAAAGGTCTTGCTGCCGGAAAACGAGGTGGCGTCGCCTGGCTTGAATTCCGTTCTCGGGGTGTAGGTCTTCCACTTGCCGACAGGCTCCAAAACCGGCGCACTCATGCGGTCGAAATTCCCCCGACCCTCGATCGTGACTCGTATTTTCCGAGGCTCTCCGGCGATGGCATCGGCCGGCAGTCGGTAAGAACCCAGCGTGAAATCGCCCACCGCTCCGCTGAACGTTTCGGGACGTCCTTCGGTGGGAAGTGATCGGATGTCGAGCGGATCTCCGTTCGATGAAAGAGTGATCTCGTGGGGAACGAGATTAGTGAAGGCGCTGTCGAAAAAACTGTCGAAAAACGGATCGTTGAAGAGGCTGTTTCTGAAAAACGAGGGGGGCCGCATTCGGCGCGAAGAGGATCCTTCCGGAACCATCACCGTCGCGTCGAGCGCAACTTGAATGGGGTAGTGACCGGCCTTGACCGTGGAAATTCCCGCGAACCACGACACCGTTCGGAACTGCTGGCCATTGACAATCTCCGTCCCCTGCTCGGGCTGGTCGCTGAGGTGATGCAGGGTGAAGCCTTCCCCCTCAGGCCGCGGCGCGGACTGCAGCGACACACGCGATTGGGCGGGGAAGTAAGCCTTGATGCGAACCGGCGCCATCTCACCGACGTAGAGATGGTCGCGGTCCCGAGGCGGAAACTCCAGTTTCAGGAAGGACTCGGAA
>JAGROX010000117.1:0-4982 GCA_020440025.1 Verrucomicrobiia bacterium | reverse complement strand
GTGACCGTGAAGGAAACCGGATCCGTTCTGAGCGTTTTCCCATCCACGACCACGTCGAACGAAGGGATGGTGTAACTGCCCGGTTCCCGGGCGGAAACCACAAAATTCTGAGTGATCGATTGGCTCAGTCGACCGTTGATGAGCTGGATGTTCTGACTTGTTCCGTAGGGTCGAATGGTGACGGCATCGGGAACTGTTGGCGCCGGCGTGCCATCGAAATTTCCACCTGTCACCGTGATCGATAGTTGGCCACCACGCCCGGTGGGGAATGATTCTGGTTGGATCTGGACGGAAACCTCGGCAGCTGACACCGCTGCGAGGCCGGTGAAAATGGCCGTGAGAAAAGCGGCCGCTGTTGATTTGAATCGAGTTTTCATAAATTCCTTTAAATCTCACTGCTTCACCAAGTTTTCCCCTTGGTGGTATTGTTGGGAACCGCCCGGCGATAAGTCGACATGTCGGGCAACGGAATGACGGAGCGCTCGTCGTTCTCCAAGGCTTCCAGCAATTGAGTGGCCTCCTCTCGCGACATCTCGCCCGGCTCGCGACGTTCTTCGGAGAATGAGCCGGGCCGCCCCGGTTCCTCAACGGGCTCCCCCTCCGATTGTCCGGATTGTGTCTGGGCGGGTTGAGCTTGCGACGCCTGATCTTCAGAATCGGGAGCTTTTTGATCGTCGGATTCTTTTCCGCCTTCCGGCTGAGGAGGTGCGTCAGCCTCCTCTTCCTCTTTGGAATCGTCGGCGTTTGCTGGAGATTGAGAATCATCGGCCTTTTCTTCGGCCGGTTGCGGTTGCGCTTTCGAGTCCTCTTCAGCCCCTTCATCAGTCGAGTTAGAATTGTCAGACTTGTTCTCTCCACCTTCCCCTTTTTCCGGCGATGGTTGTTGCTGATCTTCGCCACTGCCTTGCTCCGGCTGATTCTCGCCCTTCGAAGGCTGGTCATTGTCCTCTTTCGAATCGGACGACTCTTGGTTGGATTGAGATTTGTCGTCGGACTTTTGCTGATCGCTGGAATCCGACTGCTTCCCGGAATTCTGCGCGCCCTGTTGCTGCTCGTTCGATTGATCCTGGTTTTGGGAATCGGACGACTGCTGATCCTGCTGATCCTGAGAAGACTGGCTCTGTGTTTGCTGCTCCCGTTGTTGCTGCTTGAGTTCGTCCAACTTCTTCTGCACAAAATCCCGGTTGTACTTCGCGTCTTCGTCCTCGGGGTTCAGCGCGAGCGCATCTTCGTAGGATTTTACCGCTTCCTCCCATTTGGCAATGGTCGCCTTGGGATCCTGCTGCTGCGATTGCTGACCGAGGCGGTAGCGCGTGTTTCCCAGGTTGTAGTAGCTCCGTTGCTGGAGAGACAGGTCATCGGCATTGCCCAGCGTGTGATTCAGCGTTTGCTCCGCTTGCGCGAAATCGCCCGACCGATAAGCATTGGTTCCCGCATTGTAGCCGACGCGAGGATCGTTGAAATCTTCCGGAATCGCCTCTCTGTCTGTTTTACTGCCATCTGGTTCAGGCAGATCCTCAGCGAAGGCATTCCGTGCCGACAACAGAAGACTGACCACGACAGCGACCGTCGCGACTTTGCGCCGAGCCACCGAAATCACGGGAGCGAACGGGCGATGCCGTCTTTTTCGGTCGCCCATGAGGAATTCAAAGAACAGCAGGAGAATGGCGGCACCGAGCGGCCATTCGAAACGCTCCAATGGAATCCGGTCGAGTCGCTGATTGAGCTCGGATTTTGGCACCAAGCGCAGCTTTTCCTGGTAGATCGTCTGCAAGCCCTGGCCCGATCTGCCTAGCGGCGCGTAGATGCCGCCGGTGGCTTCGGCGATCTGTTTCAAGGTGCCTTCGTCGAGCGCGGTCTTGACCGGCTCGCCGCTTTGGTCACGCACGAAATCCTGACTGCCATCGGATTGAGTCAGGGGAATGAGCGCTCCCTCTGACTCCCCGACGCCGACGGTGTGGATGGTCATGCCCTTCTCTTTCGCCGTTGCCACCGAGTCCATCACTGCCCCCTGCAAATCCTCGCCGTCGGTGATGAGAATGAGGATGCGGTGATTGTTGCCCTCATTATCGAAAAGTCGATTCGCTTCGCTCACCGCGGTGGCGAGATCGGTGCCTTGGTGAGGGATGATGTTGGTGTCCAGCGCGTCGAGCGATTGAAAAAAGGCGCTGTAGTCGAGAGTGAGAGGACACAGAGAAAAAGCGTTACCCGCAAACGGGATCAAGCCGACGCGATCACCGTTGAGCTTCTCCACAAAATCGGTGATCGCGAGCTTGGCACGCTCCAATCGGTTGGGAACCACATCTTCAGCCAACATGCTGCGCGAGGTATCGACGGCAAAAACAATGTCGATCCCGCGACGTTTCACTTCGCGATATTCGAAGCCATACTGGGGCCGCGCCACGGCGACGAAGACAAGCATCAACGCCACCAGCCAGAGCCCCTGTTTCAACACCCGCCGCTTCCGCGACACCGAAGCGGTCAGTTGGCGAAGCAATCGCGCATGCGCTAGTTTCTCGAGGTCGCGGTCACGCCTGCGATTCCAGCGCACCATTCCGAAGGCCAGCGCGACACAGATCGCGAGACCGATCCAGATCCAGGCGGGATGGGCAAATTGGAGAGGTTCGTTCATCGGGAAAATCGAATCAGGGTAGGCGTCTCAGTCGCGTTTCGCCGAGGAAGCGTTCGACGCCGAGAAAGAAAAGTCCGGGTAACAGGGCGTAGAGGAACAGTTCGCCGACATCCTCGTATTTCTTCAGCTTCCGCTTGGTCGTCTCGAGTTGATTGATCGCGGAGTAGATCTGCTCCAGCGATGCCGTGTCCGTGGCGCGGAAGTATTGGCCGCCTGTTTCCGCGGCGACTTCCTTCAGCGTTTTCTCATCAATGTCGACTTCCACCATTTGGAGACGACGGCGTCCAAACTGGTCCTTCACCGGCATGGGCGCCTGGCCGCGATTACCTGCCCCCACGGTGTAAATCTTGATGCCGATCGCCTTGGCCGCTTCGGCGGCGGTGGTGGGATTCGCCGCGCCGGCGTTGTTCATCCCGTCGGTCAGCAGGACGACAATGCGCGACTTGGAATCCTGATCCTTCAGGTGATTCGACGCCGACACGATGGCCGAACCAATGGCGGTGCCATCTTCGACCTGCCCGATTCTCACCTCCTCGAGTCGCTTCACCAGCCACTCGTGATCGAGGGTCAGCGGACTGACGAGATAGGGCCTTCCCGCAAAGGCGACGATGCCGATGCGATCATTGGGACGCTCATCGACAAATTGCTTCACCACCTGCTTCACCACTTCGAGTCGATTGGCGCGTTCTCCGTTCAGCTCAAAATCGAGCGCTTCCATCGAACCGGACACGTCGATGGCGAGAAGAATGTCGATTCCGCTGGCATCGACCTCCGTCGTGCCACGACCGAGTTGTGGCCGGGCCAGGCCGATGATGAGAGCGGCTAGCGCCAACAATCGCAACGCCGCCAACCAGCCGCCAGCGCGGCCACGCGGTTTCCCGCCAGCCTCTCGAGCCGCCGCGACCGAGGGGAAACGCAGCGACGCCACCCCGCCTGCTTTGCCTTTCAGCAGAGCGATGACGGGCAGCAGGAGCAGGAGGAAAAGCAGCTCCGGATGAGAAAACTGGAAATTCACGGAGGTCATGCGGAGACAGGCGGGGCGGTTCTCTGCGAGGCTTGTTCAGCAGGTGGGGTAGAAATGGGTTGGCGGCTCGCTTCCACGAAGTTCCGGGCGCTCTCGATCAGTCGGGCACGCGTCTCGACCGCGATCTCGCCGCGACCGAATTTTACCGCGTCACAAAATCGCAGAAAACGCCCGAGATCCTCGCCGTAGGGGACGAGCTCCGGATGTCGCTTCGACTGGAGGCTTCGGAGAAATTCCTCGGTGGTCCGACGCGGTGCGGCGATCCCGAAGCGCGCCTCGAGATAACGGCGAACCGCGGCGGTCACGGCGTTGGCCAGGGGTTCGGAGGATTCTTCGCCGACCAGCGTGCGGGCCGATTCGATCTCTGCCAAGGCACGTTCTGCCGGGGAGAGCAGAACGGATCTTCCGGGTCGCTTGAAGAATTTCCAAGCGAGGAAGCCCACCAGCAAAGTCCCCAGCGCGAGCGCGATCCAGAGACCAAAATCCGGTGGCTGAGGAATCTCGACGAGAGCCTTCACGTCTCGGATGTCCTCGGCGGGCGCCGCATCCTGGCCAAACGCGGTGGCTGAAAACAACACGAATGCCAAGCCCCACCTGACAGGGTTGAGTCGGCGACTCACCCCTGTTGAGCCGATGCGAAAAGCTGATAACGCGCGGAAAGCGACCGCGCTCGGATCAGGGAATGTGGCCGTGGATGAATTCATGATTTCAGGCAGCGCGCTGGCGACGGGTTTCAAAAAACTTCATCAGTTCCACCATCCAATCGGCTCCGTTCTCGAACTCAAGGAAATCGACGCCGAGCGAACGGATCCCCTGCCGGATTTCCCCTTTCCGGGCAGCCGCTTTGTCGGTGTAGGCTTGGCGGACTCGGGCGCTACCGGTATCGATCTCGACCAATTCACCGGTTTCGGTGTCTTCGACCGTGAGCCGCCCGACAGCGGGCAGTTCGCCTTCGCGAGGATCGGTGACGGAAACGGCGATGAGATCATGATGCTTGCTGGTGACCTGCAACTTGCGTCGCACTTGGGCCAATTGATTCTCGAAATCGCCGGTGAGCGCGAAGTCGGAAACCAGAAACACGACCGACCGACGGCTGATCATTCGATTCACGTAATCGAGCGCCACGGTGATGTCGGTGCCGCGACCTTTGGGTTCGAAAAAGAGCGCTTCACGAATGAGTCTGAGGATGTGAGTCTGCCCTTTCGCCGGAGGGATGTAGAGTTCGACTTCGTCAGTAAACAGAATGAGACCGACCTTGTCCTGGTTGCGGATGGCCGAGGCGGCAAGTACGCCGGCGACTTCGGTGGCGAGTTCGCGTTTCGTTTC
>JAGROX010000116.1:36903-37091 GCA_020440025.1 Verrucomicrobiia bacterium | reverse complement strand
GCGGGTGAAGTGTCCCGATGGGACACCTGGTGTGTTGCCGAAGACAACCCAGCTCTAAAGAGCTGGGCTACCAATGAAACGTCCCGGCGGGACGGGCTCGGAGGGGCGCGGCGGGATGTGCTCAATGGTCACGGCAAGATGGGCTCAATGGTCACGGCGGGACGGGCTCAATGGTCACGGCGGGGCGG
>JAGROX010000116.1:0-36653 GCA_020440025.1 Verrucomicrobiia bacterium | reverse complement strand
CTGGCCGTCCCATCGGGACGGTTCATGGGGAATCATCGCCGAACGAGCTGACCGCGCTTACTTTGCGGCGCTGATGTTGTTGTGGGCCGGGATCGGGCTTTCGAATCCGTCGTAGGCGGAAGGCTTGATTCCTCGGGCGTAGCCTTTGCCGCTGAAGGTATTCGGCTGATAGGGGCCGACGAACGCGATGGATGACTGGGGATCGATGGCATCCTCGAGACCGAGCGACCAGTAAACGGCGTTCACCAGCATGCGACGGTAACCGTCGTTGAGGAGATCCTCCGAAGCGCCGTAGAGAGAGGTGAAGGAGCGACCGGTTTTTCCCTCCTTGCCCTGATAGGTACGCGTCCATTCGCTGGCCATGGGCGGCTTGGTCTCGTCGGGCACGCCGTTTTTCTCCATGCTCATGAGCGGCTGGGCCATGGTGAGGATATTCCAGTCATCGGCCGGCTCGGCATTGTAGCCGCCTGCCTGGACCCAGATGTCACTGACGCCTTTGAGAATGGGGTGATCCTTTTTCTCCGGGACGATGGTGATGCGGGTGCTCTGCTGGTGGTTTTTGCCGTAGTGACCGACCCAGGTCTGGCCCTGGACCTGATGACCGAAGCCTTTCAGGTAGTCGTCGCCCGCATACTGGAAATCGTATTTCCGAAACGGACTGGTCGAGTCCTTCGCGTATTTGAAGGCGTGGGTCGAGGTGCGCAGCGCCACCACGGGACCGGCCCGGTTCAGGTAGGCATCGATGTGCTTCATCTGATCGTCGGGCAGTTCCTGAAAGCGGGCGAAAATGACCAAGCCGTCGGCCGAGTCGAGCGCTTCGAGACCGGGGATGTTGGAGCGTCCCGCTTCGATCTCGCCGGTGTCGGGATTGATGCCGAAAAGGACGGTGCAATCGAAGCCGTGATGCTTGGCCAAGATCCGAGCCAGGGCGGGGATGGTTTCCTCCGAGCGATATTCGTGATCGCTGGCGATGAGGACGAGCTTCTTGCCCTTGGCGATGTCGGGATTGGCCGGGTAGTGGACCGGGTTGGCCTGGATCGAGGCAGCGGAACCGCCCAGCAACAGGGCGACAGCGAGGTGGATGAGGGTGTTTTTCATGGGATTGCTTCGAGAAGGGGGGCGTGATTTATCGGTCGCCGGACTGCCGCATGGCGCCGTTGGCTTTGGGCGCAGAACTGGGGGGCGGACCACTGATGCCGGAGCCGCCGTCGATGCCCTTGACGGCGTTTTCGGCGGTCATCAGGTCTCCGGCCTCGATGAGCTTTGCCACGGGAGGAAACTCCAGCGCTTTGGCAGTGACCTGCCCGGTTTTCCCCGGACCGAGGAAGAGTTTTTTGCCGCCGGGTAAAGGGAGGCTGATGGGCTTGCGCGTTTTGTTGGTGATATCCATGGCAGGTTTTTTGAGGAGGGAATGATAACACGGGGATTCGCCCCGTCGAGGACGCAGAAAAGGGGTGGCGGGGCCTCCGATTCTGTCGCGCGCTGCCTGATCGCGGGATTGACCAATTGGGAGAATCCTTCAGGCTGATCCGCGCTTCTTTCATGAAAAATTCCCGCACCCTTCTCACTGTCGCCGCCATGACCACCCTTGCCCTTTCCGCGGAAGCGGAAGATCCCATCGTCTTCGCCTCGGCGTTTGCCTCGGGAGAGACGGGGGCGATCCACGCCTATCGTTTCGATGCCGCCAAGGGAACGCTGACCCTGCTGCATCGAACCACCGACGTGGAGAATCCTTTCTTCATGGCACTGTCACCAGGTGGCGAGTTTCTCTACGCCATCCATGCTCTGGCATTTGGCGGGAAGGAGAATGAAGAGGTGGCCGCCTATCGTGTCGAGGGACGCAGCGGAAAGCTCGAGCTGCTCAATCGTCAGTCGGCGCGCGGCACGGCCTCCTGTTACCTCGATGTCGATGCCACGGGAAAAACCGTCGTCGTCGCCAACTACTCGACCGGCGATGTGGCGTCGCTACCGATCAAAGAGGACGGCTCGCTGGGCGAGTCGGTGTCGTATTTCCAGCACGAGGGTTCCAGTGTCGATCCCCAACGCCAGAAAGGTCCCAACGCGCACAGTTTCGTCGTCAGTCCCGACAATCGATTCGCCTTCGCCGCCGATCTCGGGATCGACAAAATCATGAGTTATCGGCTGGATGCCGCCACCGCGACGCTGACCCCGAATGATCCCGCCTTTGTCGCGCTGCCTCCCGGTTCCGGTCCTCGGCATCAGACCTTTCATCCCAATGGGAAGTATCTCTATGCCATCAACGAACTGGCCAACACGATTTCGGTGTTTGCCTACGATGCTGAGAGAGGGGCGCTCAGCGACCTGCAATTGATCTCCACGGTGCCGGATGATTTTGACGGAAAAAGCCACACCGCCGATCTGAAGATCACGCCCGATGGTCGCCATCTCTACGGGACCAATCGCGGCCACGACAGCATCGCGTCCTACCGCATCGGCGACGACGGAAAGCTGACCCTCCTCGGCATTCAGCCCAGTCTCGGCAAGGGGCCGCAGAACCTCGCCATTCTCCCCGATGGCAAGCACCTGATCTGTGCCAACATGCCGGGCAACAAGCTCGTCGTTTTTGCCATCGATGCGGAATCGGGAGCGCTGACTCCGGTTGGCGACCCGGTCGAAATGCCGATGCCTGCCTGTCTCATGGTGTTGCCGTAGGAGATGGTTCTGACTTAACAGGGTAGGGTGGCGGATCTGACCCTGTTGGGTCGCTAGACCGTTTCGCCCGGCAAAAACTTCGGCATCAGACGAATGGCTCGGGGCGGCAGTGATCCGGTTTCGGCGAGCTGGCGGGCGGCCAGCGAAATGCGGCGGGTGAATTGGGTGGGATTGGTGGCGTAACGAGCCACGGTCGGGGTGAGATGCTGGAGAAAGGTCTCGTCGTCTCGTGAAATGATGGCGAGGTCGCGGGGCAGTTGTTTTCCCTGCCGCTGAAAGTGGGTTACGACGGTGAGCACATGAACGGCGCGAGCCACGAGGAAGGCGGTGGGCGGCGTCGCGGTTCGCATGACTTTGTCCAGGAGGCGACAGACATGGGCGGCGGTGCCGTCGTGACGCAGCACGACGAGCGAGGCCGAGTCATCGTCGGCGAGGGCTTCGCGGAGTCCCTGCTCGCTGTCCGCCTCGCCCCCGGTGGAACTCTCGGGCAACACCAGGGCGAGATGACGATGGCCTTTGCGGCGAAACAGACCGCCGGCGTGACGACAGGTTGCGCGGTAGTCAATGTCCACCGATGGCAGTGCGACTCCCGGCGCGCAGGAACCCGCCACCAGGCAGGGCAATTGACGACTGAGAAACCAGCGCTGCATTGGCTCACGGGAACCGAATACCATCCAGGCGGCGGCCGGTGTCCGGGCCACGAGTGATTCGAGGGCGCGCTCCGGTTGCGCGGTGAAAGCGGTGGGAGCAACCAGCAATTCCAGTTGAAAACCTGCCCGGGAAAGATTGGTCCGCAGCTCATCGACCATCACCACCGCTGAGGGCGACATGGCCAGCAGCGGGCGAGGGGAGATGACGGCGATGATGGGTTCGCGCGACGGGGCTCCGGGCGGGACGGGAGCCGAGAGAATGCGTCGGCGTTTCCGCGAGGTGACATCCAGCCAACCGTCGCGTTGCAGTTCATCGAGGGCGGCTCGCAAGGTGGGGCGACTCACCTGGAGACGGGCGCAAAGCTCTCTTTCCCCGGGAAGCTGTTCGCCCCAGAGGCCGGACCGGAGATTTTCCCGCAGTGCCCTCGCGGTCTGAGTGACCAGAGACAGGCGGCGGGGCAGTTCGGGTGAGTTTTGATCCATCTGGTCAGATAAAGTGACCAGAAGCCTGAGCTTGTCATGGCGTGACCGCAAGCCAAAGATGGATGCACGATGAGCGAACTGCCCCCGACCGAACGCCGCCTCACTCCGGGCGAGCTTTATCAGCTGAAACGCTGGAACACCCCCACGATCTACAACGGCTGGGAACAGGTCACGAAACGCAATCCGGCGCTCGATGGCATCAACCACGAGGAAACCCGCGATTTCATGCCGCAGATGGGGCCGATGGTCGGCTACGCGGTGACGCTGGTGATCGAGCCGAGCAATCCCGAGCATCGCCAGACCAACCCGAATGCGGGTGAGGAATATCGGCGCTACCTCGCCAGCATTCCGGGGCCGAAAATCGTGGTCATTCAGGATCTCGACAAGCCGCGCGTGCTGGGGTCCCACTGGGGCGAGGTCAATGCCAACATGCACCGCGCCGTCGGCTGTGTCGGCACCATCACCGACGGGGCGATTCGCGACGTGGACGAGATGACCAACGCCGGTTTCAAGGCCCTGGCCCGTCGGCTCTGCGTGGGGCACGCCTTTGTCCATCCGGTTCGCTGGGGCTGCGAAGTCGAGGTGTTCGGCACCAAGGTGTCACCCGGCGATCTCATCCACGCCGACAAACACGGTTTTCTCGTGATTGCCCCGGAGGAACAGTCCGCCTTGCTCGACGCCGCCGGTTTCATGGATGCCAACGAATGTCGCACCGTGATCCCCTCGGCGCGCCTGTCGACCGGTCGCACCACCGAGGAAATGCTGACGGACATGGAATCCGCGATTGATGAATTTCGGACGAACCTGAAAGCGAAATTCAACGCGGAGGGCGAATGGTGATTCGTCCTGTCAGATTCAATTGCCGCTCGTGGATGGGCGTGAGGTGTTTTCTTTCACTCGCCGCGATTCTCTTGCCGATCATCTCCGCCAACTCGGCGGACGAGCCCATCATCGATGTCTACGTTAGCACCGGGGACAATCATTTCCTCGGCTCCTCGCTGCCCATCGATTCACCGGCCAGCATCGCCGCGACCTTCGATCTATTTCGCGATGTCCAGCACGCCCGGCGCATCTACTGGCGTGGGCTGGAGGCGTCCTGCTGGTTGGAGACGATGCACGCCCGACCCGAGAATCCCCGGTATTACTCCTTCTGGGAATGGCTCAACGAGCTTTACGAAACGGTGAGCCCTGACACGCTCGCGGTGAAGGCGGCCCATGATCGGGGCATGGAGATCTGGGGCATAGGAACCCTATGGGATTGGGGTTCGCCGGCGGACACGCCCGGTTTTGGCGACTATCCCTTCACCTTCGAGTCGAAGCTGAAGCTCGAGCATCCCGAGTGGGCACCGGTCGACAAGCACGGCGTTCGTCATCAGGGCGGCCCCATCGAACTCGCCTATCCGGAGGCGCGCAAGGCGCTCGTTGATCTGACGGTTCAGGAAACATTGAAGGCGGGCTACGACGGCATCGCTCTGCTGACCTATGTGGAAAACTACTCGCTCCGCTTCGAGGACGAGTTCGGCTACAGCGACCCCATCGTCGAGGATTTCAAACAGCAGTACAAGATCGACCTTCGGACCGAGCCGTTTCGCCGGGGAGCCTCGCGGGCGGATTGGCTGAGGTTGCGCGGCAGCTATGTCACCGCCTTTTTGCGCGAGCTGAAAGCGGAGCTGGCCAAGCACGAAATCAAGCTGGGGATGGTGATCAATTCCGACACCCCACGCCTGCCGCAATCCTGGAACGTGCCCGAGCTGATGATCACCGCCGGGAGTCAGCACATGGATGTCGACACCTGGGTGCGGGAAGGCATCGTCGACGAGTTGCTCATCTACGGAAACAACAGTGGTCAGTCGCAGATGAGGACGCTGGACGATCTCCAGTTTCTCGCTCGGGGCACCGAAACCTCGGTCAGCGTGATCACCTCCGGTCCGTTTCGCGAGGGCTGGAAACCGTATCAGGAAAAAGGCATGCCCACCATCCTCGCCGTGAGCGATGATGTTCAGCATCTCTCGCGGGGATTTGTGCCGGAGCAAACCGTGGAGGCGTTGGCTTCTGCCGAGCTTCCCTTGCGGCTTCGGGCCTTGCAGCAGGTGATCGATGGTGAACTGAAAGCGAGCGTCGATGCCCTGATCCCACTGGCCAATTCGGCCAACCTGATCGAGCGACGGATGGCCCTGCAGGCCCTCGGGAAGTCGAAGGATTCCGCCGCAGTACCGGTGATTGAGAAAGGCCTGGCCGATCCCGAGAATGGGGTTCGCTGCGTGGCGGCCTTGGCCTTGGCCCAGACTCACGGAGCAAGCTCGGCTAGGGCTTTGCTGGCTGCGGTGGAGAAACAAGGGAACCACATGCTTCGCGAATGCGCCATCATCGCACTGCGCCGAATACAACCGATGCCGCTGGAGGAACTGTCATCGGCTGCCCTGACCGCGGACGATGCCCGAGTTCGTGAAGCGGCGATGCGTTCTTTGATGCCGAACGCGACGATCGTGATGCTGCCAACCTTCAAGGCGGGACTCGAGGACACGAAACGCTTCCCCCGCTTCGCTGCCGCCGAAGCCCTCGGCAATATTCGCAAAAGCCCGGAGGCAACCGAGATCCTGATGACGACGCTAAAGCAAGAGGATGTGGCGGTCGCCAATCGCGCCGCGGTTTCACTCGGACTCGTGGCCAAGCGGAACGAGCCCGAATTGAAAGCCCTGCGTCCCCAGATCCTGGAGGCCCTCTTGGCGGCGTTTCATCGGCACTCCAACCGAGCGCTGCTGGACGCCGACTGGGGATGGCGAGTGGTTGGCAATGCGATTCTCGATTTCGGCGAAGAGGGGGCCGAGGCGCTGCGGGAGATTCGCGATCACTCGGACAATCCCCGCCTCGCGGAACTGGCCTGGCGGGTTGTCGATCTGACCCAGCGAATGAACACCTTCAGCGAGGTAACTCCCGAACGGAACGAGGCGGCGATGGTCCGGCGTCCTGTCGGGGCAAAACCGAACTCAACTGAACTGCGAGTCGATCCCGCCGCCGGCGATGACGCCAACGATGGCCGCGACCAACCGGTCAAGACCATCGCCCGCGCCATCAAGCTCGCCCAGCCGGGTGACACGATTCACCTGACCCCCGGCACCTACTACGAGAGCGCCGATTTCACCAACAAGCACGGCCTCCCCGGAAAGCCGATCACCCTCGACGGACATGGCGCGGTGCTCGATGGAAGCGAGCCTGTGACCTCTGCCGAGTGGGAAAAAGTCGCGCCCGACTTGTATCGTCGAATCAAGCTTTATCCGAGAACCGATGACGCCATCGTGGGCCGCTGGTTCCTGCTCTGGGATGGGAAGATGCAGCGAATGGGGCGCTGCTCCAAGGGGCCGAGCGAACCTCTGAAAACGCCCGCCGATCTTCAACCGGGCCAGTGGACCTTCGTGAAAGAAGAGGAGGCCTTTTACCTGAAAATCGCCCCGGGCCAAGAACTCGATACCGCCAACATTCGCTATCCCAAGCGCAGCAGTGCCGTGATCCAAAGTCAGGCCGGGTCGTGGCTCACGGTCAAAAACATCACCGGCACCCATGTTTACAACGATGGGTACAATGTCCACGGAGCCCAGCGAAATCTGGTCTACGAAAACATCGCGGCGATCGAATGCGGCGACGACGGCTTCAGTGCCCACGAGGACGTCGACTGCCAGATCGACGGCTTCGTCAGCATCGGCAACGCCACCGGACTCTGCGACACCGGCACCAGTCAGACGCACTATCGCAATGTCTTCATCAGAGATTGCCACGGCTTCGATCTTTACTTTATCGGACTCAAACACTCGATGGAGAATGCGGTCATCGAAAGCAGCGCGGCGCGGACCTTCTGGGTCGATGGCAACCTCCTCAAGGACGGTCAACGCTGCGAAGTGACGCTGAAAAACGTGCTCATTCGTCGGGTCGGCGGTGGTCCCCAGGAACTGCGGATCGGGCGCGGCGGATTTCTCCGGGCCGAGCGCTGCACCTTCGAGGGCGTCAATGTCATGCTCACTCCGAGCGGGGCCGTCGATTTCCAGCAATCCCTGTTTCGGGGCGCCGAATCGAAACCGGAAGCCTTGATTTTTCCGAACGCAATCTGGCAGGGCCAGGGCAATCGTTATGACTTCAAGAGCCTCCGAGTCGCCCAGACGAGTTACACCCCGGCGACCTTCGGCGACTTTCAAAAACTCACCGGCAGCGAGGCCGATTCTCTCTGGGAAACGACCGCTGAAATTCCCGACGGCATCGGTGCTGATGAAGCCTTTCTGCAACAATCCCTTCAACCATGAAACGATTCCTTTTTTCTTCGATCTGCTTACTCACCGTGACCGCCGGATGGTCCTCAGCTGGCGTCTCGGTCGATGGCAGTCCCGAAACCGACGAAGCCGTCTTCTTTTCCTTCGACGATCATGCCATTCCCTGGCGGAACAATCTTTTCGTCACCCCCGTCACCGCCACCAAGCACCCGTCGAACCCGGTCCTGCGACGCGGTCCCGAGGGCGCGCCCGATCATGGCCACGCCATCCTCTATGGCACGGTGATGAAGCAGGAGGGCAAGTTTCGGATGTGGTATCTCGGCATGTTCGAGACCGAAATCAAAGCCGGTCAGGCGCCCGGTTGGTGGCGGCCGATGTGCTACGCCGAAAGCGACGACGGCATCACCTGGACCAAGCCCGAACTCGGCCTCGTCGAGTTCAACGGTAACAGGAAGAACAACATCTGCCTGATCGAATCCGAAGTGCCCGCCCTGGCCAAGGTGAACGACTTTCTCAGCATTCTTCACGAGCCGAATGATCCCGATCCCAACCGCCGCTACAAGGCCGTCTACATTGCCCATCCCGAGTTCGGAGATGTGAAGGGCGGACGCAGCACCATCGGTCCCGACGAACGTCGTTGGGGCGCCTTTATCGCCGCGACCAGTGCCGATGGTCTCAGTTGGAAAGTGGTCGGCGACCGACCCATGAACGCCGGCAACGAGCGCTTCGAAGTGTCCGGCCTCTACAAATTCGGCAACTTCTACTACGCCCCCGGCCAGCTCATTTCACCGTGGACCTGGCGGATGGACGGTAGCGACGTGGGGCGTGTCACCCTGACCTATCGATCCCCCGATTTCGATCACTGGTCCGACAGCAAAGCTTTTGCGCTCGCCCGTCCCGGACAGCTCACTTCAACGCCCGTCAAAGGGCAGCAGGGCCACATGGGCGCCGGTCTGTGGAATCGGGGCAACGTCATGGTCGGGCTGAACGGCTTGTGGCAGGACGCTCCGGAAAAACCAGCGGAAGGCAAAAACTGGAACGATGGCGTGCGCATCGATCTCGGTCTCGTCGTCAGCAACGACGGCATCCATTTTCGCGAACCGATCCCGGATCACAAGGTCATCCCCCACGGCGAACCGGGCGAGTGGGACGATATCGCGATCCTGCAAGGCCACGCCTTCGTCAACGAGGGCGACCAGACCATGATCTGGTATTCCCACTGGGACACTGGTGGCAAGCTCAAGGACATGGAGATCGGCCTCGCCACCCTGCGGCGCGATGGCTTCGGCTATGCCTCGCGAAAGGTGGCGGGCACTTCGGCGCACTTCGAAACCGCCCCTTTCACGGGCACGACACCCGCCAAGGTTTTCCTCAATGCCGAAGGCGTCAGCGCCGATGCCCCGCTCACTGTCCAATTGCTCGACGAGTTTGCTCGTCCGGTGGAAGGCCAATCCGCCCAAGTCACCACTTCCGGAACCCGCGTCGTGGTCCCCCTTGCCAACGCCATCCCGGCCGGAAAAACTCACGCCCTCCGGGTCACCTTTCCCGATGGCGGCGATGCCAAGGTTTATGCCCTTTACGTTGGCGACCAATGAGCACCGAATCCGCCATCAACCCCTACGTCTGGGCCGAGGTCACCGACTACGACCTCGATCTGTGGCATCGCCACCTCGCCAATTTCGTCCCGCCCGATTCCTTCGATGCCCACGCCCATCTCTGGCGAACTCAGGATCTCGGTTCGCCCACTCCAGCCCTCGCGGCAGCCGGGCCGCCGGTGGTGACGCGTGCAGTTTACGACGAACGCCTCTCGATGTGGATGCCGGACCGATGCCCCACTGGCGGGTTGTTCTTTCCGTTTCCGACTCGCGTCCTCGACGTCGATGCCGCCAATCGCCATCTCGCCGACGAGATGAAAGGCGATCCGCAATCGCGCGGACTCATGATCATCACGCCCCGGCAGACTGCGGCTGAGGTCGAACGTCAGGTAGTCGAGGATCGTTTCGTTGGCTTCAAGGTTTATCACCTCTTCGCTGAGCGGACAGACACCCTCTTTGCGCCGACGGAAGAGTTCATTCCCGAGTGGGCGTGGGAAATGGCCGACCGCTTGGGCCTAGTCATCATGCTCCACATGGTGCTGCCCCGCGCCCTCGCCGAACCGGAAAACCAGCGCTACATCCGTTCCCATTGCGAGCGCTTTCCTGGCGCGAAGCTCATTCTGGCTCATGCCGCCCGCGGCTTTTGCGGCAAGCACACGGTCGAGGGGATCGATTCCATTCGCGGGCTCGACAATGTCTACTTCGATACCTCAGCCGTCTGCGAACCCGAGGCCTTCGAGGCCATCCTGAAAGTCTTCGGTCCCACCCGATTGCTCTTCGGTGCCGACTTTTGCGTCACGGAGATGAAGAGCCGCTGCGTCGATCTGGCGGATGGCTTTCTCTGGCTCGATGAGATCCGGGCCGACTTCAGCAAGTCGCGTTTCGCCCGCCCGACCCTGCTCGGGATCGAATCGCTCCTCGCTCTGAAACAGGCCTGCGTGAATCAGCATCTCACTTCCGGCGACGTGGAGGAAATCTTCTGCCTCGCGGCCCGTCGTCTTCTCGGCCTCCCGCTGCCCCGCACGATGCCTGACGTGCAGGATGCCTATCGCGAGGCCAAGGAGATCATTCCCGGTGGCACCCAGTTGCTCAGCAAGCGGCCGGAGATGTTCGCGCCCGACCAATGGCCCGCCTACTACCGTGAGGCGCGCGGCTGCGAGGTCATCGACATTTCGGGAAATCGCTTTATCGACATGAGCCTCGGCGGCATCCTGTCGACCATTCTCGGTTACAGCGATCCCGATGTGAATGCCGCCGTGATTCGCCGGGTCAACCTCGGCTCCATGGCGACCCTGCAAACCGACGACGAAGTCGAATTGGCGAAGCGGTTGATCGAGATTCATCCCTGGGCCGAGAACGCTCGCTTCACCCGCGCCGGCGGCGAGTCGATGGCCGCCGCCGTCCGCATCGCCCGGGCTTCCACCAAGCGCGACAAGATCGCTCTCTGCGGTTACCACGGCTGGCACGACTGGTATCTCGCCGCCAACCTTTCGGAGTCCAGCGAACTCAACGCCCATCTCCTGCCCGGTCTCGATCCGGCCGGTGTGCCATCGGCGCTAACCGGCAACACCCTGACTTTTCACTACAATAACCTTGAAAAACTCGACGCCCTGATCGCCGCGCACGGCTCGGAATTGGCCGCCATCGTGATGGAGCCGACCCGCTTCACCGACCCGGAACCCGGATTCCTCGAAGGCGTCCGCGAACGCTGCGACCGGATCGGCGCCCGGCTGATTTTCGACGAAATCTCCATCGGCTGGCGACTCTGTCTCGGCGGGGCTCATCGAAAATACGGAGTGAATCCCGACATCGCCGTTTTCGCCAAAGCGCTCGGCAACGGCTTTCCCATTGGCGCCATCATTGGGACCCGCGAGACCATGCAGGCAGCCCAAGGCTCCTTCATCTCCAGCACCTTCTGGACCGAAGGCGTGGGCCCGGCCGCAGCACTGGCCTGCGTAGAAAAGATGATGGCCACTGATGTTCCGGCTCATCTCAGAAAGATCGGAACGCTTGTCACCGAAGGCTGGCGAGACCTCGGTCAAAAACACGGCGTCCCCGTGAAAACGCCCGGACGTCCCGAGCTGGCCCTGCTCGCCTTCGACCATCCCGAATCCGCCGCCCTCACCACCTTGATGACGGTCCGGATGCTGAAGCGCGGTTTCCTCGCCGCTGGCGGTTTCAACGCCATGCTGGCCCACGAGCCGCGTCACGTTGCCGCCTATCTCGCCGCTCTCGACGAGGTCTTTGCCGAACTGGCCGACGCCATCCGCAGCGGTGACATCGCCGATCGGATCGGCGGCCCCGTGAAGCACACCGGCTTCGCTCGACTGACCTGAATTTCTGATTAAAGAGGGTTAGGTCGCCGAGTCAACAGGGTTGAATCAGGGCTCGGTTGGTGCCTCTTCTCCGGGGAGAAGCATGAACTGGGTCTGCTGCGGACCGCTTCCCACCTTTATCATTTTCACCTCACCTGGATTCGTAATCTGCCAGAAGGAGTGGAGGTCCGCCGCCTCTCCGGGGACTTTGACAAAGGCGATGTCATCGAGACGGGTGGTGATCGGCAGGTTGCGATCGCCAACCCGGTTCCACGGATTGAGCCAGGCTACGGCGATGATGTCATGGCTGGTGAGCGGTTGATGGTCGAGATAGCGTTGCCGATAGGCGCCACTCCCGTAGAGGCAGGTGAAATCGGCCAAGGGAATGACCAGGGTGGACATTTCGTCCGGCTTCACGTAGCGCCGGGTCTGGTAGATGGCGACATCCAGATCCTGGCGGTCGCGAACGGTTCGGTAGGAAAACTGGTAATCGAATCCGCGATGAGGCTGCTCTCGCAGTTCCGCCGAAGGCGCGAGACTGTCCCAAGGAAAGGGCTTTTCCGGGGGCGCGACGAAGATCAGAAAGTCAATCGGTTCGGCGGGTCCCATCCCGATCACGGTGTTGGCGCTCTTTGCCGCCGTTTTGGACAGAGTGATCCGGATGGCCTTGGCCCCGGCGACGCCTTTGGTCTTGACCCCGGTGCAGTGAACTTCTTCGGCCACGGGCCCTGAAGTGATGAGGGTTCCATTTTCGATGGAGATCTCGGTTGGGGTAAAGCGCAGGGGTTTCTCCCGTTTCCAGGATTGCTCGAACCACTCGCTCTCGCCGTCGGCCATGTAGAAAGTGAATACCTGGTCGAGATTTCGGTCTTCGAAATCGGCGATCGTTTTCACGCTTTTGACTTGGTCGTCTGAAAAAACGGGAAAGGGCCGACCTTCGCCTCGGCCGACCAAATCCAGTCGATCAATCAGAAACTCTCCCGCTGAGCCATCGGCGACATAAACTGAGAGAGTCTCCTGAGCCCAACGGTTGTAGTAGTTCCTTGGGGCGTCGGTGCTGAAACCCGCCCGACGGAAATTTCGCCACAGGGGATGATTCAGGGAAAATTCGACGTCGATCCATTGCGGCTCCGACTCGGCCTTGATAGCTTGGATGGCAGTGAACACATCGCTGTTGCCGTAGTAGGCGGTGGGGCCGCCGAGAAAAAGGCGCGCCGTTCCCGAAATCATTTTGATCCGCATCCGAATGGCGTCTGCTTCGGGAGGGTAGTAGGGAGCGAGGCGAAGGAGGGAATGGTTTCCCTGCGAAAAGGGCAGGTCTTTGTCGATGATCACTCGGAGGCATTGGCCGTCGCCTTCCGCCACCACTTCGAGCCGACTTTGTTGGCGGGCCTTTTCGCGGATGTCATCACTCCATCGCCAGGAGTCGACGAAGCCTTTCTGAAAAAGCCCGGGTCGAGAACCCGAAAAATCTTCGATGGTTCCCAAATGGGATTCCTCGGATCTGGCGGAAAAGCCCAACCACCAAACGGCTCCGATCACGGTAAGAATGGATTGCGCATTCATCGGGAGTTTCCGGTAAACCACGGTTTTGCGTTCGGGTTGGTGGCGAAGAAATCGATCAGCAATTCTGTGATCTTTGCCTTGCCCGCATCGCTCGGATGCACGCCGTCGAAATCCAGGTATTCCGGCGGCCAGATCAATCCGTCGCTGCGCGGCTTCATTCCGTCACACCAGAGGTAGGGGCCCCATAGAAGGAGCGGAGCTTTGACCGGACCTTTGGTGGCGTCGTAGTTGAGATCGCGATCACCCTTCAACTGATCCTGAATCAGCCAACGCATCGCAAACGCACCCTCGTAGGCGTAGGGCTCAGGATTCAGCGAGCGATCACCCACCGCATAGCCGGCGTAGACGCGACTGGAGAAATAGATGATGCCGAGATTCGGGCAAGTCGCTTTCAGGCGTTGAATGATCTTGATCAGATTGCCTTTGAAAAACTCCGCGTGTTTCGGGAATGCACCGTATTTCGAGGGAGCCATCTCGGTGAGTTTCACCCAGGCGACCTGAACCTGGTTTGTGGTCACCTGATTGCGTGTCAGGTTGGTTTTGAGCCCCTGCCAGACATCCTCCATTTCAACCCATTGCAGGGCCGCCCTTGAGCCTTGCGCGCAGTTTACGATGACGAGTTCGGGCGATTTGCGGCGATCCGCGTTGGCTGCCTGAATGAAGGGGCCAAACTCCCGACTGGTGTTGGACATGCCGACTGAGATCATCACCACTTTGCCGCTGTGAGACGACTCACCATCGGGATCTCTCGGAACGATTTTGGTCAGAGCGTTGTCTATGATCATCTGGTGCCGAGCATCGGGATCATTCCTGCCCTGACCATAGAGGCCGCCGTCCTCGCCCTTGTAGACGTCCGCCGCACTCATTTCGGTCAGAGGCACCAGACCTGTCGTCGTGCGCTTCGGATCCATGTCTGAGATCCAACCGCGTTCCACATACTTCCCCATCAGAGCGGCGTCAGCGGACGACAATTCTTCTCCCGCCCGCTTTCTTTTGGCGATGGCTTGGGCCTGCTCATACTCGTCACGATCTTGAGCCTGAGTCGGAACGAGTGTCGCGAAGATGGCTAGGCACGTAAACCATCTCAAAGCTTGGGCTGATTGAAAGAGTGAGATCACGGTGATGAGAGTTGCTGAAATGAGATTTCTAGAAAGGCAGGGTCACGTCGAGCCAAATGATGCGGACCCGAATTCCCCGGATCACTTTCACCTCAATCTGGTTTGACCCGCTTTGGCAGACGTCGACGGGACAATGGAAACACTGGGTTTCTTCCTCGCTTCCCAGGTAGGCGCCATAGGGGTGATCGAGCGGCTTCTCGAGGTAGGCGGATTTCGCGAGGAGAACGCCGTTGAGCCGCACCTCGATTTCTCGATCGGCGATCGACTCATCGGAGCGGAGCCGAAGCAGGCCGTCTTTCCGATGATGCGGCGTTGGTGCCATTTCCATGGTGAGCGTTTGCGGTGCGTTGCGTTGCAAGAGGATCGGCAGGGGATGATGAGGCAGCACCGGATCCCTTCGCGCCGCACTGAGAAAATAAGCATGCGGTTGTCGGGCGACAAATTCGCGATCCTTCAGGTTCGGGAGCACGTGAAAGGGAGGTTCGGTGAACGGTCCGATCTCGGGTGTGGTGTGTTCGCGGTAGTAGGGGAAATTGAACAGGCTCACTCCTGCCGCGCCTTGGGCATAGGCGAGATGAGCGGTGGTGTAAAATTGTTCATCGGTGGTGCGAAGATAAGGTTGGGTGCCGCTGCCGCCGAGGGCCTTGCCGGTGAGAGTCGTATGGGTCATCTCCGCGTAGATCGGGATGTCTGGGATGAGGGATTTGGCTTTGCGAATGCTGTCATCCTGAATCGTGAAATAGGACCACGAAAGGGTGACCAGATCGACGCCCGCCTCTGCCAACGACGGCAGGTGAATGCCCTGTTCGTCGTGAATCGACAGATCGGCGGGAACGCGAACGCACAAGGTCCGATGTTTGCCGTTGATCTCTGTGCGATTCAGCACCTCGCGAACACGTCTAACGAAGTCGGTCGTCGCGTCGCGACGTTCCTCGATGGTGGTTCCGTTCGCGGGAAAGCGCATCCAGTGGCGCAGGAAATCCAGTTCCAATCCGGCGATGGCGTAGTTCTGACTCAGTTCGCGAATGAGGGCGAACTTGTGCTCGCGCACCTCGGGGATCATCCAGTTGAAAACGCCCTGGCCCCAGTCCGTGGGATCGGGTCCGATACGGAATTTCGGGTAGTTCTCCCAAAAATGCCGCGACATGTCGTGGGCCGGTCGCTTTTCTTCCAGTGCCTTCGCCAGGCCACGCACATGATGCCCATCGTTGAGCCGATAGGAGACGAAAGGCTTCACGCCCATCGTTTCGCATTGATCGACAAAACTCCGCACCAGATCACCTCCGGCGAGCAGATAACGGGCAATGGCGTGCGGCTTGGTGGGGCCGAATTCGCCGAGGAAAGTCTCGTAGTGATCTTTGGGGGAATAGAGCTTTGAATCCCACCACGGAATCCACCCGAGTCCCGGTTGCAAGAGATGCACGTCGACGCCTTTCGCCTCCGAGATGGAGGCCCTCAGTTGTGAATCGGTGAATCCATTCTTCGGATTCCGCCACGGTGACACGCAGGAGGTGATGTGAGTCGTGTCGTTGCTGTAAAGGACGCTGGGTAGGTCGGATTCATCGGCGGCGCGACCTGGCGCGGCGCAGAGCCCGAGAGGCGAGATGGAGGCCGCCTGAAGGAATCGGCGGCGGTTGATTTGCGATGCCGGCATTTCGTCTGTGGGTCACTTCCCGAAGCGCTCCACCGCCCAGTTCTTGAAAACGTTCTGGGCTTTGGCGCCCTCAGTTGGAGAGCCATAGTGCTGAACCATCCAGATGAGGACGAGCCCTTTGTCGGTGCGGATGTCCATGTTGGTGGCGTGGGCACCTCCGTGCCCGAAACCGCTCGGGCTCACGGTGAAACCGAATCCATAGCTGTTCTTTACCGATTCCGGGGTCTGCCGGCGCGTCAATTCCTTGAAGGCTGTCTCGCTGAGGTAGCGTTGGCCGTTCCATTCACCGCCCCGCAGCAGCATCTGGCAAAAGATGGCGGTATCCTGTGCGGTGGAAAACAGTCCGCCTGCCGGCATGGGAAAGCGATGGGTCCGGTCAGTCAACGGATGGCTGAGCTGGGCAAGGGGAAACTCGTTGAGATCGGTCTTCTCCGCATTGTGCCGATAGGATTTCGCGAGGCGGGCGACCTGCTCTTCACTTGGCCAAAAGGTGGTGTCCTTCATTCCGAGCGGATCGAACAGCCGTTGCTGCATGAAGTCCTCGTAGGGCAATCCACTGACCATTTCGAGCACTCGCGCCGCCGTGTTGATCCCGGCATTGGAGTATTGATAGGCGGTGCCTGGCTCGGTCTGAAGTGGTGTCATGGCATAGCTTTTCACTGCCGCCTCCAAGGGAAGGGCATCCAGAGTGGGGTCTTCGATGGCCGACTTGAAAGGCAGGCCGCTCATGTGGCTCAGCACTTCGCGGATGGTGATGGGATGCGATGGCTTCTTGAGCAGCACGTGATCGTCATCCTTTTCGGCGACCACCATCTGGCCGCCAAACTCGGGCAGGTATTTTTCCACAGGGTCATCGAGTGCGATCTTGCCTTCGTCTACCAGCATCATCACCGCGACCGCCGTCATGCCTTTGGATTGCGAGGCAATCCAGAACGTCGCATCGGGTGCCATCGCCTCGTCTCCGGCGATGTCGGCAAAGCCGACGGTTTCCACTGACAGGACCTTGTCCTTGTCCGCCACCAAAGCGACCGCGCCAGCGATGGTGTGGTTGTCGACAAAGGGCTGGAGCAACGCCGTGACAGACGACTTGGAATCCTGGCCGTGAGTCTGCGGCGAAAGCGATAGGGCGGCGGCGAGCGTGAAGAGAAGCAAATGCAATTTCATGAAACGTCACTCTCTCAGAACTTGCCGCTTTCGGCGACTCTATTTCAGGGCTTACTCCTCTTTCTGAGCCTTGCCTTTGCGCTCGTTGAGCCGCGGAGCCGCGACGTATTCAGCGACATTGGAGGTCGCCCATTCGACATAGGCTTTGATTGGGGCCGCCTCCGCCAGAGGGTCATTTGAGGTCGCGAGGTAGGATTGAATTCCTTTGCCGAGTTTCCGGATTAGACCATGCTGAGTGGGGTCGTAAAAAAGGTTTTTCATCTCAAAGGGATCGGTATCGAGATCAAAGAGCCCCGGCTCTGCGGTAGGGGAAAAGATGAGTTTGTAGCGATTCGTGAAGGTGCCGACCCAGCCGCTGGTTCCTTTCTCCCCGCCGCCGATGCGGACGAAGATCTGATCGTTCCAATCTGGCGGTGCCTTGCCGTTCAGGAAGAGGGCAGCGGCGTCGCGCCCCTCCATGGGCTTTCCGGATTCAAACCCGAGCAGGCTCAACAATGTCGGTTTGAAATCGACGGTTCCCAATGCTTCGCGGATCACCGTTCCCGGAGGAATCAGGCCGGGCGCAGCAATGACGAAGGGAATCCGGGCGGATCCTTCGCAGGGGATGCCTTTGTTGTAACGCCCATGCTCGCCGCACATGTCCCCGTGGTCGGAGGTAAAGATGACGATGGTGTTCTCCAATTGACCGTTTTCGCGCAGGGTGGCGAGAAGACGACCGATGTTGTCATCGATGCATTTCACCATGCCGAAGTAGAGCGCCATCTGGCGGGCATTGAACCGGTCCTGGGCAATCGAGGCAAAGGACGGCAGCTGATCGCCTTTCTGCAGCGCGGTTTTGGGCTGCTGAAATGGTGCCGGATCAAACATCGTGTCGTAGGGTGCCCGCACCGTGTTGGGACCGTGTGGATCGGGAATGCTGAGCATGTAGCAGAACGGCTGGTCGCGTTTCTGGCTGACGAACTCGATCGCGCGATCGGTCAGGAAATCGGTGGTGAAGGTTTTTTCGTCCGCGCCGTCAACGCTGTAGCTGGGTTCGCCCTTGGGGTTGGTCGCGCCGACTCGCGGACCCTTTTCATCCTCAATTAGCTTCTTCCAATGTCCCCGATTGAATAGGTAGCGATTGTCCTCCCAGCCGAACTGCCGCTCCGGAGCGAACTGCGGCTTTCCGGAACCGTCGAGGTGCCACTTGCCGGCATAGCCGGTCGCATAACCGTTGCGGCGCAGCACCTCGGCGAAGGTCTCCATGGTGTCGAGCATAGGCAGATCGTTGCTGATGCTGCCGGTGTTCTGCGGATAGAGACCCGTCATGAGCGCGGCACGGGACGGGGTGCAGACTGGCGAGGTGGCATAGTAGCGCAGGCAGACGGCTCCCCGATCTGCCACTGAATCGATGTTCGGCGTGTCCACTTTGACTCCGTCACCCCAGATGAAGGCTTGGTCGTTCGGGATCAACTTCCGGTAGCATCCCAGCGTCCGAAAATTGTGCTCATCGGTCTGGATGATGAGCACGTTTGGCTTGGCTGCGAGTCCAGAGATGGTAGAGGCGAGAAAGCCGAGCACCAGCGCTGTGAGAAATGAGATGGCGCGAGTTTTCATGAATCGTTGAGAGAAATTTCAGGGCAGTCAGGGAGCTGGCACCAGGCCCGCTTCGCGAACTTCGCTTCCTTTGATACCGGTGAGGGAATCTCCCAACTCGGTTCGCATCGTCTCTGCGAGAGCCGACAGTCGGGCGACAATCTCGGGATGTTCGTCGGCCAGATTTTTCGTTTCGCCTGGGTCGGACTCCAAATCAAACAACGACAGTGGCAACTGCATCACCTTGCCGCCGTGACGGCTAGCGATCCCTTCGATGCCACTCTGGGTGATGGATTTCGACTCGTAGGTTCCCCACTCCGACGGCTTGCCTCCCTTGCCCGGTGCGCCCCGAGTAGTGATGTAGGGATGCGGAAAATGCAGCTTCCACTTTCCGCTGCGGACCGCGTGCAGCTCGGAGCCAGCATAGAAAAAGAGGGCTTCGTGGGGCGATTTCGCGCCAGGCTCGCCGAGCAGGAGTGGCTTGATGTTGAGTCCGTCGATCTTGTGTTCCGATTTCTTGCCACCCGCCAGATCAGTTAGTGTGGGCAACAGATCGATGCTCATGATGGGCTCATCGCTGACCCGTCCCGCTGGCACCTTGCCCGGCCAACGCATCAGGCAGGGCACTCGCACGCCTCCATCGAAGGTGGTCAGTTTGCCCTCTCGATGCGGCAAATTGGAACCGGCATGCTCGCCGTAGCTGAGCCACGCGCCGTTGTCCGAGAAAAAAATCACCAGAGTGTTTTCGTCGAGTTTGAGGCGCTTGAGCGTTCCCAGGATTTCCCCGACCGACCAATCGAGTTCCTCAATGACGTCGCCATAGATGCCGTGGGGTGAGCGCCCCTTGAATTCCTCCGAAGGGAAAATCGGCACGTGAGGCATCACGTGCGGCACATAGAGAAAGAAGGGCTTGTCCGCGTTCCGCTCGATGAAGGAGACGGCACGTTCCGTGAACCGGTGGGTGAACCGGCTCTGGTCAGGATCCAATTCGATTACCTTTTCCCCGTCGTAGAAAGGCAACGGAGGCATCTGGTCGGGAATCACCGGGTGAAACTTCGAGTTGTCGTTCGAGTAGGGAATCCCCATCCATTCATCGAACCCGTTTCGCAACGGTCCGAGTTCCAGAACCGTTCCGAGGTGCCATTTGCCCATGCCGGAAGTCGCGTAGCCAAGATCCTTGAACATTTCCGGCATCAGCCATTCGTCGGGATGAATGCCGTTGCGGCTGGTGTGATTCAGCGCGCCCTCAAGGCCGACCCGGTTCGGATACGATCCGGAAAGAAAGCCTGCTCGGCTGGCGGTACAGACCGCCTGGGCCACGTAGAAATTGGTAAAGCGGGTCCCTTCCGCCGCCATTTGGTCGAGATTGGGGGTGCGAATGTCGGTCGCGCCCTGGTTGGCCATGTCGGCGTAGCCCATGTCATCGGTGACGATAAGCACCACGTTCAGAGGCCGCTCGGCGGCAATGGCAAAGGGGGAGAGAGCGGCAAGAGTCAGGAGCAGGGGGATCAACTTCATGAAAGAGCAGGGCGTGAGGTGTCTGAAAGGGAAAGAGAGAAGCCTCTGAAACCGGAGCTCAAGAGTCGAGCCGATTTTACCCTGTTGAGTCCGTGATCAAACCCTGTTGAGTCGCCGGAGAATGGGCGAACCTGATGATATCCGGCGGACGCGGCAGAGATCCTGCTCTTCTCAGGAAGAATGCCAGTGAATGCGGAAGCGGTATTGTTCGATCTTAGCGGAGTTCTTTACGAAGGCAGTCAGCTCGTGCCCGATGCGAACCGGGTGGTTGATCGTGCTCGCTCGATGGGACTCATCGTCCGCTTTGTCACCAATACCGCCACCAAGGCGCGGGAAGATATTCTCGATAAACTGGGGCGATTGGGCATCTCGGCCGAACCTGATGAGCTCTACACCGCTCCCACGGCGGCAGTCGACTATCTCCAGGCGAATCGTCTGCGCCCGTATTGCCTCGTCCATGAAGCGATCGAATATGAGTTTCGGAGTTTCCATTCCGATTCTCCAAACGCGGTGCTTCTCGGCGACG
This sequence comes from Verrucomicrobiia bacterium, assembly GCA_020440025.1. GTDB lineage: Bacteria > Verrucomicrobiota > Verrucomicrobiia > Verrucomicrobiales > DEV007 > JAEUHH01. Next base: position 15,557 of record JAGROX010000116.1, on the reverse strand, counting down.
CTCGGATGAAGCTGCACTATGACAGTCTCAACCGGGCCTTTCAGCTCTGTATGAAAGGGGCGCCGTTGATTGCGATCGGGAAGAACCGGTATTTCAAGACCGAAGAAGAACTGCAACTCGACGCCGGGGCTTTTGTCACCGCGATCGAATGGGCCGCCGGAATCGAAGCCGTGATAGTGGGCAAACCGGGAAAACCTTTTTTTGATGCGGTAGTCGCTTCGACCGGCGTGGACGCAGGGGAGTGCCTGATGGTAGGTGATGACCTTGAGGGAGATGTGATCGGGGCGCTCGATGCCGGACTCCAAGCCACGATGGTGAAAACGGGGAAATTTCGCCCGGAGGATGAGGCCAAGCTTCCGGAAACGGCCACGCTGATTGATTCTGTTGTGCAGCTGTTCGACTGAAGGAAAAAGAGTTGTGCCTCCGTGTCGATCGAGTGATTTACCGAAGGCTCTGTGGAGAATCAACGCGAGGAATCCAAAGATTCGACGGCTTGAGAATGACTCATTCGACCGCTAGGTTGGCGGCATGATGAATCATCTCCCCTCTGCTCCGATCAGTCGGCGTCCTTTTCTTTCCCAACTCGGTTTGACTGCCCTTGGCGCCACCTTGGGGCGCCTTGCAATGGCGGCCGATGCTCCGAAGCGCATCCTGTTGCGCTCTTCCTGGCAGACGGTCAATATCGGCGACATCGCCCACACGCCCGGCGTATTGAAGTTGCTCGAAACCTATCTGCCGGAGGCCGAGATCACGCTCTGGCCGAGCAAATTGGACAACGGTGTGGATGCCCTGCTGCTGGAGAATTTCCCCAAGCTGAAGCTCGCCCAGACGGCCGAGTCGCTGAAGGAGGCTTTTGAAAATTGCGATTTCCTGCTCCATGGCTCGGGCGCGTCGCTCGTCGCGCAAAAAGACGTGATTCGGTGGAGTGAGGCAACCGGCAAGCCCTACGGCATCTATGGGATCACCCTGCCGCCAAAGAGTTCGGCTTCGACCGTGGCCGCTTCCCAAGAGGCGCTGGCGAAAACTGTCGAGGTGCTGAGCGGTGCCCGCTTCGTGTTTTTCCGCGACTCGAAATCGCTGGCCTTTGCCAAGGAGAAAGGCTGCACCTGTCCGGTGATGGAGTTCGGTCCCGATGGGGCGTTCGCCTGTGATCTGCGCGACGCCGAAAAGGCCGAGGCGTTTCTCAGTGAAAATGGATTGGAGGAAGGCAAGTTTCTCTGCTGCATTCCCCGGCTTCGCTACACGCCCTACTGGACGATCAAGAAGGTGGCGTTTGATGAGGTCAAACACGCCCGCAACGAAGCGATGAAGGAGCATGATCACGCGCAGTTACGACAGGCGGTGATCGAGGTGGTTCGGCAGACGGATCTGAAGGTTCTCCTCTGTCCCGAGGACCAGACCCAGATGCAGGTGGGGAAAGAGCTGCTGCTCGACAAGCTGCCCGAGGATGTGTTGGCGAAAGTGGTCTGGCGACCGAACTACTGGCTCACGGGAGAGGCGGTGAGCGTCTATGTGCGCAGCGCGGGGCTTTTCGGCAACGAGATGCACTCGCCCATCATGTGCATCGGTCATGGCATTCCGGCCATCGTCTGTCGCTGGGCCGAGCAGACTTCCAAAGGCTACATGTGGGAAGACATCGGTCTCGGAGATTGGTTGTTTGATCTCGATGACGAGGCTCAGGTCGCCAAGGTGGTGCCCGCCGTTCTCGACATGGCGAAAAACCCGGAGGCGGCCAAGGCCAAGGCCAAAATCGCCCGCGAGTTTGTGGAGAAACGTCAGCGCGAAACCATGGCGGTTTTGAAGAAAGAGTTGGCCGCCTCTTGAACGTGGATCCCCATTGACCACGGATGCCGCTCACGGTTTAGTGACGGACATTTCAATCTTTCCCCAACCCCAATTCTTTCATGAACCGCCGAGAATCGATCGAACGAATCACCCTGATGTTGGGAGGGGTGATGTCCACCCAGCTGACCGCCAGTCTGATGGGTCAGGCCATCAATGAAGGCGCGAGCATCGAAGTGGATGAAGCTCAGCGCCGACTACTCGCGGAGTTGGCGGATGTCATCATTCCCACCACGGACACTCCCGGGGCCAAGGCGGCCGGGGTCGAGGAGTTCATCATCCGGGTGATGCGTGATTGCTACGTATTGGAGGATCAGAAAACTTTTTATGCCGGGCTCGCCAAACTCGATGCCGCCTGTCTGGCGACTCACGGCAGGGGATTTGTCGATCTGGATGAGGCCAGGAAAATCGAGATGGTCAAGGATGCCATCAAGACCAACAAGGCCTTCTTTGTCCAGATGCGGGAATTCACCGTGACCGGGTATTTCATCTCTGAAATCGGTGCCACTCAGGCCTTGGAGTATCTCCCCATCCCGGGGAAATTCCTCGGGGATGTACCCATGAAACCCGGCCAGAAAGCTTGGGCGATTCGCTGATTTTTTCTCAACCCAATCACATCATGGCTAATATCAATATCGAGGCGGACAAAGCCAACACCTACGATGCCATCGTCATCGGGTCGGGAGTTTCCGGCGGCTGGGCCGCGAAGGAATTGACCGAGAAGGGGCTGCGCGTCCTCATGCTGGAGCGTGGCAAGCAACTCGATCACATCACCGGTTACGAGTATGCCCTGAAGGATCCGTGGCAGACCAAATACAATGGCAAACTGACTGTCGAGCAGGTGGAGTCGCATCCGAAGTTGGCGCGCGACTATCCCTACAACGAGATGACGGAGAAGTATTGGTTCAAGGATACTGATTCGCTCTACCAGGAGGAGAAGCGCTTTGATTGGTATCGCCCGAACATCGTCGGCGGCAAATCCATCATGTGGGGTCGCCAGTGCTATCGGTTCAGCGATCTGGACTTTGAAGCCAATCTCAAGGATGGGATCGCAGTCGATTGGCCGATTCGTTATGCCGACATCGCGCCGTGGTATTCCTACGTGGAAAAATTTGCGGGTATCTCGGGAGAAGCGCTGGGGCTGCCGCAGTTGCCGGACAGTGAGTTTCTTCCGCCAATGGAGATGTTTTTTCTCGAAAAAGAAGTCCGGAAACGGGTCGAGAAATCTTTCCCTGGTCGCAACCTGACGATTGGACGTGTTGCCAATCTGTCCAAAGCCGCAGAGGCGCAAACCGGCGTGGGCCGCGCCCCGTGCCAGTTTCGGAACCGCTGTTCGCTGGGCTGTCCCTTTGGCGCCTACTTCAGCACCCAGTCATCGACTCTCCCGGCGGCGGCCAAAACCGGTCGGCTGACTTTGCGACCGGACTCTGTGGTGACGGAAATCGTCTACGATGACAGTACCCAGCGAGCCACCGGCGTGCGGGTTCGCGATGCGGTGACCATGGAGGACCGCGAGTTTCACGCCAAGATTCTCTTCGTCTGCGCCAGCGCGATCAGCTCGACCGCCCTGCTGATGAATTCGGTTTTCGAGCGTTTCCCGGATGGGCTGGGCAATGACTCCGGCGAACTCGGTCACAATCTGATGGATCACCATTTCCGAGCCGGTGCCTCGGGAATGTGGGAGGGCGACGAGGATCGCTACTATTATGGTCGTCGCGCCAACGGCATCTACGTGCCCCGCTTCCGAAACATCGGTTCCGACAAACGCGACTACCTGCGTGGCTTTGGCTACCAGGGCGGAGCCAGTCGGCAGGGTTGGGAGCGCAATGTTGCCGAATTCCAGTTCGGGGCCGACTTCAAGAACGAGCTGACCAAGCCCGGTCCTTGGACCATGGGACTCGGTGGGTTTGGCGAAACGTTGCCCTATCACGAAAACAAGATGTCGCTCGACCGGGGTAACCGGGACAAGTGGGATCTTCCGGTGGTTGTTTTCGATGCCGAATTCCGCGAGAACGAGAAAAAGATGCGGATCGACATGATGAACGATGCCCAGGAAATGCTGGAGACGGCCGGGCTGAAAAACGTCAAAACCTTCGACAAGGAATCGTTCCCCGGAACCGCCATTCACGAGATGGGAACCGCCCGCATGGGCCGCGATCCCAAGACCTCAGTTCTCAACGGACACAATCAGGTCCACGCCGTGAAGAACGTCTTCATGACCGACGGTGCCTGCATGACCTCGGCATCCTGCGTGAATCCTTCCCTCACCTTCATGGCTCTCACTGCCCGCGCCGCCGACTTTGCGGTGGAGGAGATGAAGAAGTTGAACTTGTAGTCAGGGCGCAAGCCATGCGCCATGGTGATTCATCAGTCGCACACACTCAAGCGTCCCGATGGGACGCGATCCAATCGACCGAGGTTCCTCAACCCGGCTTTGAAAAGCCGCGCTACCTGTGAATCGTCCCGATGGGACGGAGTGATGGCGGTTTCTGAGGGATTCTTACCTTACGAAAACAGTTTCGCGATCGGGGTGCCTCCGTCGGTGATCGGCACGGGGCGGGCGCCGTCGAAAAGTTCCTTGTGAGGATTGATTCCCATCGCCGCATGAATGGTGGCGTGGAAATCAGGGATGGAAACCGGGTTTTCGAGGATCTTCTTGCTCAGTTCATCGGTAACGCCGTAGGCGCCCTGATGATTGAGCCCGCCGCCGGCGAGAGTCAGGCTGAAGCAGGTGCCTTGGTGACCACGGCCTCCGCGTCCGTCGAAGGAAGCGGGACGACCAAACTCGGTGCCGATGACGATGAGGGTCTTGTCGAGCATGCCCTGATTCTCCAGATCGGTGATCAATGCCGAAAGGGCGATGTCGAGTTCCTTGATGAGAACATGTTGATTGAGCTGTCCCTCGTTGTGGGTGTCCCAGCCGGTGCCATTGATGAAGTTGAGGTTGTGCGAAACCTCGATGAAACGGACTCCGGCCTGAACCAGGCGGCGGGCAAGGAGGCAACGTTGTCCGAATTCGCCGCCATAGGCATTGCGCAACTCGGCCGACTCGTCCTTGAGTCGGAAGTGCCGCATGAAATCGGGACCCGCCAGCCGGAGCGCTTCCTGCTGGGCGGCGCGGTATTGAACGGCACGATATTTGGCCGCTTCCGAATCGTTGGGAATCCGGCTCATGAGCGGTTCCAGCAATTCCTGACGTCGAGCAGCGCGCTCGGCATTGACATCATCGGGGCGCGAGAATCCGGCCGGGCCGCTCTCGGTATCGGTCAGGTAGACGTAGCCACTTTTGGCACCGAGGAACCCGGGGCCGCGACTGACATTGGGATAACCGATCAGCATGTAGGCGGGGACATCGGAGCTGGCCGCGCCACGCTCGTGAGCGATGATGGAGCCGATGGACGGATAGGTGACGCTTCCGCTGATGAGTCGTCCGGTGTGGACGAGATTGGTGGCAAAAGCGTGCTCATCAATGACGTGATGATTGACCGAACGAACCACGGTCATCCGCTCCACCAGTTTCGCGCTACGATGCAGATGCTCACAAAACTGAACGCCTGGGATGGCGGTTTCGATGGAGGCATAATCCGATCCCTCGATCTTTGGAGCGGCTTTGGGATTGCCGCGTCGTTTCGGGTCAAAGGTATCGATCTGGGCCATGCCGCCACCGAGCCAGATGAAAATGCAATGCTCGGCTTTGCCTTTGGGCACCACGGCACCGCCCGTTGAACCCAGCAGGGATGAGGCACCGAGTGAACTGCCAGCGGTGAGGAGACCGGCTTGTTGGAGAAAATTTCTACGATTCATAGCATACAGGGGTTGCGGGAAAAAAAGGGAGCGGGGGATCAGGGAGTGTAGATCCATTCAGGCGCGTTCAGAATGGCCCACAGCACGTCTTCCATGCGGAGACGCCATTCGGTGGTCAGGGCGTTGGTCGGTGGCTCGCCTTCGCGGGCTGCGGTTTCTTTTTCCTGAGCCAGAGTGTTGGCGGCGCCATCGAGATGATTCGACCAGCTGACGAAACGAACAGGAACACGGGGGCCGGAATCGGGCGCTTTCTGGCGGGCCTCTTCGGGGATGATCCGATCATCGTAGCCCTCGCGCAGCACCCGGGTGTAGCGGGTTTTCTCCTCCTCGGTGGGCATCCGGGTGAGCAGGCGCAGGAAGAGGCGATCAATGAGGCGATCAAGCGATTGCTCTTCCAAGGCAAGCTGAGTGATTCCATTGTCGTCGCTGAGCTTGGTCAGCCAGGTGCCCATGGTGCCATTGGCGAGAATGGCCGGCTGGAGCACGTTGGCTTCGCTGTCACGAATGCTGATCGGATCCTGTCGAGCGCCGCGCCAGCCGAAGGTCTCCATGACACTGGCGACCGCCTGAATGCGGGGAAGCGAAAGACTGGGCCGGTCGCGTTCATTCGAGGTCGAGGCCAGCATCCAGGCGCGGGTGGGTTTGCCGAGAGCCAGCGAGTTGTTCAGCGCTCGGACGCTGTCGATGTCGAGACTGACTTCTTCCACCTGGAACGGTTTCCCGGTGGCGCTGAAGAGCGAGTCCACGATCTGTTCAGCACTGAGCCGACGCGGAGCCGGTGCAATGTAGAGCGGGCTGGTCTGCGGCAGGCTGGGATCAACGGCCCGTTGATAGGCGTGGGAATTCAGGATCAGCCGCGCCATCGCCTTGATGTCATAGCCGGAAGCCACAAATTGTTGTCCGAGCCAGTTGAGCAACTCGGGATGAGTCGGATCGCTCTTTTCCCAGTCGGACAAATTCTCCACGATGCCGCGTCCCATCAGGCGCTGCCAGATGCGGTTCACCATCACTTGGGCAAAGCGTTGATTCTCGGGCGCGGTAATCATGGCGGCGAGGCGATCGCGCACGTCTGCCGGATCTTCGGCCAACGCCGCAGCGGTTTCCTCCTTGGCGAAGCGATCGAAAGGCCAGCCCGGTTTCACTTCGGCACCCGGTTTCAGGGTGACTTCGATGAGTGGCTTGCGACCGGTTTGGTGCAGTCGATCCATCGGAACACTGCTGGTGACCGGCAGCTTGATGGTGTCCTCCTTGAGCATCGCGGCGAGTTGAAAAAGGTCCTCCTGTTTCGAAACGTTCGACGGCGCGTCGTGGCAGCGGGCGCACTTCATTTCCACGCCGAGGAAAGCGGAGCTGACGATGATGCCCTTGGCGGCCATGGGCACATCATTCTGGGAAGCGGTGCCAAATCCAGCCGGGCCACCGAAACGCTCGCTGCCCTCCATTCGGATCAACTCGGTCACGAAGAGATCGGCCGGTTTGTTGTCGAGGAGTGACTCCTGCAACCACCAACGGAAAGGCCCCGTATTGTTGAGCGTCGGGTTGATGATGTTCGGGTTCTCCGCGAGGACATCCTGCCAGTAGCCCATCCAGTGATCCGCCCAGCGGGAATCTGCGAGCAGACGGTCAATCGCCTCTGTCCGACGGGTTTTCGGATCAGCGCTGAAGAAGGCTTCGATCTCGGCTTCGGTCGGGGGTACTCCGGCGGTGTCGAGAGTCAAGCGGCGAAGAAACGCGTAATCGTCGGACAATCCGGTGAGTTCAAAGTTGTCGGTGTCGAAATGCGGCCAGATCGCGCCTTCCTCGACCCATTTCGACAGCAGGGCGACTTCCTTTTCGGTGAGCGGTTCGCCCTTGGGCGGCATGATGTCGTCTCCGGCATCGGCACCGACTCGGAAGACCAAGGAACTGCCGTCGACATCACCGGGAACCACGGCCGGACCATCGGATTTGCCGCCTTTCAACACGGCCTCGTGTTGATCGAGCCGGAGATCGCCCTTTGATTTGCCGCCCTGATGACAGTCGTAGCAGCGCGCTTTGAGCAGTGGTTGAACCTCTTCAAAGTAGTCGACACTCACCGTCTTTCTTGCCTGAGCTTCCCCTTCGGCGAGAGCGATTTTGGAACCGATGAAATGATCGATTTCATTGTTGGCGGGATATCCTTTTGGCAAGGCGGGGACGGGCACCTTTTCCGTGCTGGCCAGCCACTTGGCGGCTGCCTCGCGACGTTTGGCCCAATAGGCTGCATGCTCAGTCCGCTTCGCTGCGCGGGCTTCCGCGTTTACCTCGGCGAGCCAGTTGCGGCGCTCGGCTTCATAGGCAGCCCAGCCTTCGTCAGTGTAGGGAACCTGACGTTTGCCCGGCGACAGCAGTGACCAGGATTCGCTGCCTTCCGGAGAGATCGCGACCACGGTTTCGCCGAGCTCGGGTCGGCGTTTGCTACCTCCGGCGATGCCGCCAACCATGGTTTCGAGGATGACGAGGTGTTCGCTGCCGTCGGATGAAAATTCGATCCATGTCTCGCGATTACCCGGAGGAGCAAAGCGGAAGTCGGGACCGAGATCGAGATATTCATCCTGCGAAGCAACGAGACCGTGCCCGCCAGTGTCCCCGCTCGGGAAAGGGTTTTCGAGAATCTTTTCCCCGTCAATGTAGAGCTTCGATGCGCCGCGACTCCGGAGAAGGAGACGATGTTTTCCTTTGGGTAATTTCACCAGGGCCGAGGCACGCAACAGCGAGGGATTGGATCGGTCGCCACGTACACCGGTAGACACGTATTTCTGCGGCCACTCGAAAAAGCCAAACACCTCTTCCTGATAGGTTTCGGTCACCTCCGGTTCGTCGGGCCAGCTGTTGGCTTCGGGAACACCATCCTCGCTGATCTGCATCAGGACGCGATGATCCGTCAGCATGTCGCGAGTGACCGGCGGCGGGGGAGGATTGTAGGCGTAGCGGGTCGCCAGAACTTCTGCGGTGAGCGCTTTGCGATGAATGGCGAGATTGTCCATCCAACCGGAGAATGACTCTCCCGAGCTGCGCTTGTAGCCGGTGCCGATGACGAGATCGTCCGCGTCAGTGACCGGAGGCAGATCGGTCGCGCCGCCCATGTCCCAGACGCCGTCGGTGGGCTTGCCATCGATGTAGGCACGCAGGCTGTCCGCCTTACCGAAAGTATAGACTACGGCGACATGATGCCAACCGGCCGAGGGCACGGTGGCTTTGCTCCACCAGCGATGCCATTCCCGTTTTCCCTTGTTGGTGGGATCCTGGCTGGTGAAAAGGAAACCGAGTTGAGCACCACCGCCGGTGCCTTTGAGGCGCATGGCGTAGTTCTGGTTCATCTCTCCGAGTTTTTCGCCGAGGTCGCCATGACGTCCCTTTCCGACGAGGTAAGCCTGCTGTCCGTTGCCGATGGCCTTCACCTTGACCCAGGCTTCGATGGTGATGGATTCGCCAGCGCCGAAGCGGAGATTCGTCGTGCCGCCCTTTTCCTGATCTTTCACCACGATCAGCGCGTCCTTGCCCGGGAAAAACGCGGCCTGATTCTTTTCGTCGAATCCCGGATAGCGCGGTGCGCGTGGCCCCACGGTATCGGATTCCGAAGGCTTCGCCTTGCCTTTCCACTCACCGAGTTCGGTGGCTCCGTCGAACTTCCACTCGAGAACGGAATCATCGGCGGCAGCGCTCAATTGACCGTGGAAAAAGACCACGGCGAGGGCCAGAGCCAACCTGACAGGGTAGAATCGGCGACTTGACCCTGTTGGGTCGGTGGTGTTTGGGGGGGCTGAATTCAAATCATTCACGTCCGTAGGATAAGCGAAACTGCCTTCCGGATGCACGTTTCGAGGTGTACCACTTTCGGGGGGGACGGTATCGCGTCTTCCTGATCGTCAATTCGCGATGGCCTGCCATCGTTTCACCAGAGCTTCACCCTTGGCGGGGGTATCGATCCCGGTCTCGAAGTCGGGGAATTCGCCCCTAGTGCCGAAATACTGGACCGCCTGTGACAGGGGGCCGGGATGGCTCACATCGATGTCGTTGCAAAAGGTGAGCAGGAAGTTTTTCCGGGCCAGGGTTTGCACCAAAAGGTCTGGATCCAACGCGGCTGGCGGCACGTTTTCTCGTTTTGCCAGGGCGATGGCGAAGCCGGTCGCCTCACCGGTCTGCATCCAAGTGGGTTCGAGCCGAATGGCGCCCCAGGCGACATGGGTGGCAGAGAAGCAGACGGGAACGATGAAGTTGTCCAGATCCACCGGCAGCAGGCAACGCCAGGGAATCTGGCCGGGCCAAGTCTCGGCGTGGAGCATCATTTTTCCTTCGTCGAGACTGTCTCTCACTTTGCCAGGTGTGACCGCATGGGAGTCCGCATACCAATCCGAGATCGCGATGGCATCCGCGTGAGTCGGTGGCCGCGTGCCGCCCTGCTGAGGCATGAGGTCATGTTGAGTCAAAGTTTCGCGTCCCACGAGTCGACGACCTTCGCGGACATAGATCTCGTAGGGACGATGTCCGTTGTCGGCGAACTCATCTTTGGCCAATCCGAAACGAATCCAATAGGCCTGCTTCTCTTTGGGGACGGAAGGATCGTGTTGCAGAAAATAGAGCAGCGCCATGGTGGCATCCCAGTGAGCGTCCATCACCCGTTCTCGCGTCTGCCAATCGCCTTCGACATAGTCCTGATGCGGTCCCACGAGTTGAGGACGATTCCAGCCGATTTTCTCATTCGGAAGCGGTTGCACGATGGAGCCGTATTCGAGCGTTTTGAGGATCGCCGGGTCGTAGTTGGCTGGTTTGGGAATCGGAATGAGATTGTCGGGGTCGCTGGTCAGGACGGTTCGGTAGTTGAAAGCCTGTACATTGCCGTCTCCCGCGCCAGTGCTTTCTGGAAGAACGATTTCCTGGTAGCCTGGGAATTTGCGAAGATTCAGGCGCTGATGAGCCTTCAGGAGTTCTTCGGAAATGCTCTTGGGCTTTTCCTTGGTTGGTCGCAGGTAGATCACGCCGGCATGCGGCTCACCGAACTCTTCGCGCGATTCCCTCCCGACGCGATAGTTCACCTTGGCCAGCGGCATGACGTCGCCTTCATAGGTGCAATCGGCAAAGGTTTGGGCCTTCACCTGGATCTCCTGATCGCCCCGAAATTCGCGCAAACTCAGGGACTCGATGCGTCGTCCGCTTCGCTCCACGGCGATCGGGATGTAGCCGGTCAGGAGAGTGACCTTGGGTTCCCGTTTTACCATTTCATGGACCAACTGCTCCACCACTCGGGGTTCGAATTTGCCGTTGGTGTGGCCGGATTTTCCGGCGAGAGAGTGCCGATATTGAGCAGAAGTCTCGCCGTATTCGTTTCGATAGTGGTCAAAGATGGCTTGGCGCAGCTCGTCGTAGAGGGGCGATCGCTTTCCCTCCCAAGTGGTGTCCCACACCCCAAGTCCGCTCGACAGAATGCCGCCTAGGTGATGCGTGCGATTCACCAGCAACACACTGAGTCCTTCTCGGGCCGCGCGGACGGCACAGGCCACGCCACCGGGAGTGGCTTCGATCACGCAGAGATCAAAGGATTGCGATTCGATCGCTTGATCTGCTGCCGATGCCATCCCGGCGCCGAGGGCGATAATCGCTATCAGAGATCGAAGATGAATGGTGTTGAGTCGGGGAAGGTTCACGTCCCGAGCTTAGACAACACCGTTGAGAACGAATAGTCCGCCATCAAGGTTCGAGCGAGCACCGTTTATCTGGCAAACTCGATCGCAAACAGTTTCGCGTCTCGCATCTTCACCTGCAATCGAACGGTTTGCCCGCTGAGTTCTTTCAAGTCGTGACCGCTTTTCCAAGTCACGGGAAATTCGGTCGAGTCACCATGGATTTCCGGTGAGTCAGCATGACCGAATCCCGGAATGGCTTTTCCCTCGGCATTCAGGAAAGCGATGGAGGCGGCCCCTGATTCTTCCGTCTTCAGATTCAAGGTCAGTTGACTGCCTTGGAAAGTAAGCGGCTTGCTCGTGAATACGGCTTCCTTGTTTTCTTCGGCATCGATCGAGACAAAGCCATCCCGTCGCGATGTCGCGCAGTAGATGCCGCCGAGATCTTTCTTCAGCCAATTGGCCCGATCTTCGAGATCGCGATCCCAGACCACGGGCCGTCCATGGGTGTACGGCCAAGCGATGAAATATTGGTGCAGTTCGTTCCCTCTTCGGATCATGCCGGTGCCCATGCTGACCAGTCGCAGCGCCACCCCGTCCAAGGTTTCGGGTTTGACCCAAGGCGTGTCCTGAAATCGCTCCCAGTCGATGCCGTCGCGACTCACCGCCAGTTGAATATCGAAGGTGCCGTCGTTTCCATTGAGGCCCTCATCTTTTGGAAACAGGAAATAGGCGGCGGGAAAAGCGAGGTAGGCATTCTCGGCCCAGGGATAGCGAAAGGTGGTGCTGGTGTAGAGATGCAGGTTGGCCGGGTCACGGTTATTCGGACGCATCACGATGGGAAGTTCCCGGCTGACCGTGGCGACCTTTTCCTGTCCCCAGACGTGAAAGGGAGGGATGCCGGTATCATAGGGCCAGGGCGTTTCCAGATTCGCGGTCTCCACTCTTCCAATCGATCGTTTCGGATCCCAGGCCCGGAGAAAAATGGCGTAGGTTTTTCGAATCGGATCCCAGTAGGCGGACGGTTGGCTGTCGGGAACGAGCGGCAGAAGGCGGGTCTCTGACTGCTTCCAGTGAATGCCGTCGGCTGAACTCGACAGGTAGACCCCAGCCTTTTTGGGGTCGGGCCAGTAGCGATTGTGCAACAGGCGAAAACGTTTTTCAGGCGGTGCCATCGGGTCGAGGAAGACGCCGGCTTCCACGGCTTCGAGAGGGAAGAGGTTGTTCTCTGTGGTGCCGCGATAGGTGAGCAGTTTCAGATCGGGGCGTTCCCACTGAAGTCCATCCTGGCTGGTGGCGAGACAGAGGTGCTTCTTCTTTTCGTCGTCGTAGCATCCGTAGTAGAGCATCGCCGTGCCCTCGTGATCTACCACGCTGGCGTAGAAAATGAACCCCAGCGCTTCCCACGGCATTTCCGGTTTCAGGATGCGACGAAAATCTTGGGGCGGATTGATCTGTCGGGTGACGTTCCGGCTCAGCAGGGGATCGATCAGTGAATCATCGAGGAACAGATGGCGGTCGGCACCCAGGGCGATCGAGGTGGGCTCAGGCTTCTCTTCAGCGAGGCAGCGGAATCCCAAGACGGAGACGGCCAGGATCAGGAGGAGGGAGATTCTGAAAGGTTTCATGAGAAATCGTGCCGTCGAAGGGGAGGTCACTCGCCCAATTTCACGATGCCTCGACGGATCGCCTCGGCGGTGGCCTGGGCGCGGTCGTTGACGTCGAACTTCTGAAGGATGTTGCTGATGTGTCGCTTCACGGTGTCCTCGGCGATGCCGAGTTCGGCGGCGATCTCTTTGTTGGCGCGGCCCTGGGCGATGAGCACCAGAATTTCCCGTTCGCGGGAAGTGATCGATGGCCCCAGTTGCAAGCCGGCGAGACGTTCCGAGAGTCCGGCGGGTAAAAACGATTCGCCCTCGGCGACGGTACGGAGGGCGGTGATCAATTCATCGCGTCCGGCGGATTTTTGCAGATAACCCAGGGCCCCGGCATCGAGCGCCGCCTGCACTTCGTCGTCCCGGGCAAAGGTGGAAAAGATGAGGACTCGGGCGTCGGGATCGATTTCCCGGAGTCGCTCGGTGGCTTCGATACCACTCAGGCCGGGGAGTTGAAGGTCCATCATGACAACGCGTGGATGATGCTGCCGATAGAGTTCGACGGCGTCTTCGCCGCGATCCGCCTCGGCCACGACCTGGAGATCATCCTCGAGTTCCAGCGACGCGACCAGGCCGCTCCGGACCACGAAGTGATCGTCCACGAGCATGATGGTGAGGGGAGACGGGGTATCTGACATGAGTGCAATGAGTTCTTTGCGTCAGTCTGTTTTCCCAGGCAAGGGCATTCGCACTTCCAGAGTCGAGCCTTCGTCGATCTGGCTCTGCCAGTTCACCGTGGCGTTCAATTTGAGGGCGCGCTCGCGAATTCCCATGCAGCCAAAGTGGCCGCTCTTGCCAAGAGTTTCGGTGGCGACATCGAATCCGCGACCATCATCAGAGATTCGCATTACCAGTTCACGTGTTTCGGCATCGACCGCCAAGGCCAGTTCGATGGCGCTGGCCTGGGCATGTTTCAAGGCGTTGGTGACGGCTTCCTGGGCGATCATTTTCAGGTGATGAGCGGTTCGGGAGGGCAGGGGAGGGAGCGAAAAGGAAGGATCGATCATCAATCGCAAGGTCGGCGAGACATTGACCGGATGCTGATTGACGAGATCACGAAGCGTCGTTTCCAGGTGGGCATTTTCTCCCGAAGAATCCCGAAGATCAGACACGAGATTGCGCGTTTCGGTCTGGATGCGCGAGACGAGGCTGCGAGATCCTTCCAGAAAGCCGCGCAGTTTTTCGTCCGAACCACGAGCCGAGGCGGCATCGAGCCGGAGGGAAAGTCCCGCCAGTTCCTGTTCCAAGGTATCGTGAAACTCCCGGGCGATTCGCTGGCGTTCCTCCAGGGCGGCGGCGGTTTCGATGCGGTGACGAAGCGCTGCCGTCTGACGAATGACCTGTCTCCTCAACAGGGTGATCCACAGGGCCGCGAGCAGCATGGCGACCACCAGCACAATGAGCAGGATGGCGAGTCGCTGAGCCGTCCACCAACTCGGTGCGCGCAGCAGGACGAGGTCGGCTCCCGAGCGCAGGCGTAGCGAAACGGATTCGGGTTCGGCGCGGTATTGCAAGTCGCGAGTGGATTCCACCTGGCAAATGCCGGTCACCTGAATCAGAGCCCCGGCGGAAAGAGCATCCGGCAGTGTCGGCGTGCGAGCCTGAATCGTGCGGCCGTCATCCTGCAAGACGAGGACACTGCCAGTGCCTGCGCGATACCAATCGCTCACCGCCGCCGAGACCGAGACGAGATTGCCGTCCTCGCTGCCCTTCATTAATTCAGAAATCGAGGTCGCCACCGGCTCTGGCTGGGAGATTCCGGGGATGCGATCGATCACGGAGGCATCGACGACCGAGGCGCTGAAGCGTTCCATTTCCGGAAACCCCATCACTGCGAGATGATCACCCGCTTTGATCGAACCGTCGGGACTGAGCAGGCGAATTCCGATGGAGGCGGCCTCGTGACGAAGGAAAAGTTCACCTCGGGGAAAGTTCGCCAGCACCGTGCCCTCGACGCGGACGCGATGACCTCCCTGCCCGCTGACGTTGAAATTGAGCAACTGCTCCGGAGACGCGGCGGGAACCGCTTCGGAATTTGGGGCAGGTTTCAAGATTTCAAAATCGGCCCAGTCTGCGCATCGCAGGTAGGGTTCCACCAACTGACGTCGATCATTGATGTGTCCGGCGGCGAGCCCGGAAATGCGGACACGGCTGTCGATGAGTTCGTTCTCGTCGAGAGGAGGTGGTTGGGCGACACGAATTTCGACCACGCGCGATCCCATGGCCACGCGGACCAGGCTGCTGGCTTCCTCGTCGGGAGCGATGGTCCGGACAATGCCCTCGATGGCGACGCGCTGATAGTGATACCGTCCCGAGCTCAGATCATCGTGAGTGGCCGGGGTGGCCTCGGGCAATCCCGGATGCCCCAGAATTTCGAAAGTCGTCTCGTCGATCCCGGTCAGGTAGAGGCCGGGAAAAGTGAGGCCGCGGACCCGGACTTCGTCCCCCGGCTCGGGAGGCGTCGCGCCCTCCAGTCGAAAAAACGTGCCCGCCGTTTCATCCTGTACAAAAACCGTCGTCGGCGGGTCCGAGAAAATCACGATACCCGTGAGATCGACGGCTTCTCCGATCTCTGCCGCCTCGGCATTCAGCGAGCGCACCTCCAGCGCCGTGGTCA
>JAGROX010000461.1:5148-7700 GCA_020440025.1 Verrucomicrobiia bacterium | reverse complement strand
CGCTTCATTGGTTCAATCCCTTTGCCTGGGGCCTGACTCGCGTGATGAACCGGGAACGAGAGATCGCTGCCGACGAGTGGGCGGTCGCGGTGACGGGCAATGATCGGGCGGCCTATGCCCACGACTTGCTGTGTCTCGTGAAAGAGATTCGAGATCGCGATCGGGAACAAGTCTTCGTGAAACATCGGTCCATGGTGACCGCTGCCATGATTGGCGCGACCTCGCCGAAATTGGAGACTCGCATTCGCGGACTCATGTCGGGGCGGAGAGCGCAAACTCAACCCGGCATGGTGCTGGCCATCGCGGTGATGGGTTCGGCCGCGGTGGCGCTGTTTGCCTTGTGTTGCGTGATCGAGCCCGGTCCTGATTACGGCAGTTCGAACGACTCGGAAACCCAACTGCGCCTTTCGGCAGATCCGTTCCCGGCGGATTGACCGTTGTTTCCCAATGTCATGATTCTTCAATTTGGAGCCGGGAATTTCCTGCGTGCTTTCGCGGATTGGTTCATCGATGAGATGAATCGCGATCCCGCGACGGCCGTCGGTACCGTGGTCGTGGTTCAGTCGACTGGTAAGTCGCGAGCCGATGCTCTCAATGCTGCAGGAGGTCGCTACCACGTGGCGATCCAGGGGTTTCAGGATGGCGAGGTCGTCGATGAAACCGTGGAGGTGGCGTCCATCCGGGAAGCGCTCCACGCTGATACGCAGTGGGATGGCGTCTTGTCGGTCGGGACCGATCCGGAACTCGTGGCGATTCTTTCCAACACGACCGAGGCCGGCTTGGCTCTCGATGAGGCCGATGTCACTCTCGGCGGGGTGCCGCGATCCTTTCCCGCCAAGTTGTTAGCAGTGTTGATGGCTCGATACGCGGCGGGCCTTCCCGGGACGTGGGTGATTCCCTGCGAGTTGGTGGAGTCCAATGCGGACCGCCTGCGCGAGTTGGTGATCGAACAGGCGGCGCGTTGGCAAGTCGATCCCGAGATCCTTGCCTGGCTTCAAACTGACTGCCAATGGGCAAACACGCTGGTTGACCGCATCGTGCCAGGTCCGCCGAAGTCGCACCCCTTGCTCGGAATCGATTCGCTGTTGCTCAGTGCCGAGCCATTCGCTTTCTGGGCAGTGGAAACGAGTCAGCCGGACCAGTTTCCCTTGAAACACCCCGCCATCGTCACCGCGAGGGACATCTCGCCGTTCACCCTGAGAAAGGTTCGCCTTCTCAATGGCGCGCACTCGGCGCTGGTTTGCAAAGCACCCGAGTATGGCATCGAAACCGTGCGCGAGTGTGTCGAGCATCCCGAACTCGGCCCGTGGCTGGAGCGACTGCTTTTCGAAGAGATCGTGCCGACCCTCGAAGGTCGCTGCGACGACCCGGCGGGATTTGCCCGAGCGGTGCTGGACCGTTTCCGCAATCCATTTCTCGAGCATCGTCTCGAAGCGATTGCCTTGAATCACGAAGCCAAGGTCGCCGTGAGACTGGCGCCGACCTTGGCCGAGTATCGGGAGCGCTTCGGAAAGGAGCCACCGTTGCTGGCTTCAGTTTTGGTCTGATCGCAGGCATTTCCGGTCCGGCGATTGGAGATCTCATTTTTTCCTCATCTCCAGCGTCGCCTCCGCGAAGGCCTTGCCCATGACGGCGAAGGTCTTTGCGCAACCGAGATAGTGGTAGCCGGCGTTGGAAGCGCCCCGTTCCCGCAACGCAACTTCCTCGGGCGAGACCAGATCGGCCTCATACTTTTTCAGGTAGTCGCGCTGCTGTTGCTCGGTCATGGAGCCGTCGGCGTTGGCTTCGTTCTTGTTCTTCGTCTTCAGGAGATAGGCCATTTGCCGCACCTTCTCGTATTTCTCCTGAATGGCGGCGAGGGGTTCATCCCAAAATGGCGAGGTGGGGATGGCGGTGACGTTTCCCTTGAACTCGGGCAATGACGCCGGGGCAGCCATGGCTTCGCGGAATTTCAGGTTGTCCTCGTTGGCTTTGGCCCCGCTCACACCCATGACTCCGATGACGAAGGGCATCTGCGGGGCATCGAGATCCTTGCGCACGTCGCGGATGAAATCGGCCATCCAGACGCTGTAATTGGCGAAACGATTTTCGGTGCTGTCTTTCGGCAAAGGCGGGTAGACGTCGCGATTGACCATGTCATTGAATCCCTGGAACCAGACGAATCCGGCGATTTCGTAGCCCTGCGACTCGTCGTAGTCGGGGCACACCCGCTTGATGTCGCCGAGAACGTGTTTCACGTGGTCGAGCATGAGACGGTAGTAGTGACCGGAACCACTCTCGGGATTCCGATTCTTTTCAATATCATTCTGGGTCCGCGGATAGACTCCGGCACTCGGGGGGCGGAAATCGTAGTAGAGCGACTTGCCGCCCCAGGCGGTCTTGATGATGAGAACGGGTTCTGCAAAGGCGTCATCCATGGTGATGCCAAAGGTAAATTCCGGTCCGATCTTGCCACCATCCTCCGCCGGATTCCGGCGCGAACCGTATCCGGCGGTGAGCTTGCCGAAACCTTCGCCTTTGTTCTCTCCCATCCCGGTGAGGTAGGAGATCCA
>JAGROX010000461.1:0-5076 GCA_020440025.1 Verrucomicrobiia bacterium | reverse complement strand
CCGATGTAGTCAAAGGTCTCGACCTTGGCGTGTCCTTCCATGTTGGACTGTCCGGCGAGGATGAAAACCTTGATCGGTTTCTTCGCATCCGCCGCCGTGCTCAACAGGGGCAGCGAAAGGACGAGGGTGAGCAGGGCGGCTTTGGTTGAGAATCGGCGCATGATGAAGTGGGGGAGTGGGACCAACTGGTGCAGATTATGTCGACCGCGGCACCTCTGCCAATCACCGATTTTCCCGAAAAGCGGGACCCGTTTTCGATGGTCGCGACCGACAGGATGCTCGACCAGGGACTGAAAAAAGAGAGCCGGGGCCGCCTCTCGACCCTCCCATCAAACAGGGGCAAGTCACCGATCCAACCCTCTTGAATGAGGCCGATCTCTGCTATACTCCTGTTCCCTGCCATGAAAAACCTCCTGCTCTCATTTATGGTTCTGTCCCTGGGAACTTTGGTTCCCGGTGGCGGTCTCCAATCAGCCGAGTCCCGACCCAACATCGTGCTCATCATGGCCGATGATCTCGGCTTTGCGGATCTCGGTTGCTACGGATCGGAAATCGAGACGCCGAATCTCGATGCACTCGCCGCCGAGGGACTTCGCTTCACTCAGTTCTACAACACCGCCAAATGCCACAGCTCGCGGGTGTCGCTGCTGACCGGTCTCTATTGCGATCAGGCCGGGTCGGAATCGCTGAAGCGGGGCGCGACTATTGCCGAGGTCCTCAACGAGGCCGATTACTTCACCGCCATGGTCGGGAAATGGCACCTGAGCAAGCAACCGACCGATTTTGGTTTCCAGAAATACTGGGGCCATCTCTCTGGCGCGACGAATTTCTTCACCGGCGATGATACCTTCCGGCTCAATGGCGAGAACTGGGAGGTGCCGACCACGCTCAATGGCCAGCCCTTTTACACCACCAACGCCATCGTCGATTTCGGCATCGATTTCGTGAGCGAGCACCTCGCCTCGGGCAGCGAAAAGCCTTTCCTGCTCTACACCGCGTTCAACGCCCCGCATTATCCGCTCCAGGCACCGGAGGCTGCGGTGAAAAAGGTGGATGGGCGCTACGATGGCGGATGGGACCTTCTCCGCGAAACCCGGCATCGCAAACAGATCGAGACCGGCCTGCTTCCGGCGAAATGGAAACTCAGCCCGCGACCGGATCACATTCCCGCCTGGGACACGCTCAGCGATGACGAAAAACAGTGGGAGACGGATCGCATGGAAGTCTTCGCCGCCATGGTCGAGGTGTTGGATCAAAACGTCGGTCGACTCGTCAGTTTCCTGAAAGAGAAAGGCGTTTACGACAATACCCTCATCCTGTTCTGTTCGGACAACGGGGCCTGTCCGTTCGAGCGCACCAAGGGCCGCGACAAGAAGCCCTGGGATTCCGAGTCCTACTGGACCTACGACGCCAGTTGGGCCAATGCCGGGAACACGCCGTTCCGGCTCTACAAACAGAACCAGCACGAGGGCGGGATCTCCTCGCCCCTCATCGTTCACTGGCCGCAGGGATTGAAAACCAAGGCCGGGTCGGTCACGGATCAGCCGGGGCATCTCGTCGATTTCATGGCCACTTTCATCGATCTGGCCGGGGCCAGCTATCCGAAAACCGTCGGCGACCGGGTCATCGATCCGCTTCATGGCAAATCCTTGCTCCCGATCTTTCAGGGCGAAACCCGCGAGCCGCACGAGACGCTCTACTTTCACTTCGGCAACGACCGGGCACTCCGACAGGGCCCATGGAAACTGGCCTCGGCCAAAGGCGGGCGCTGGGAGCTCTACGATCTCGATGCCGACCGCACCGAGTTGAATGATCTCGCCAGTCAGCATCCTGAGCGGGTCGATGCCATGGCCGCCGAATGGCTCCGCATCGCCACCGATGTCGATCGTCTCGGCAAAAATCAGCTCAAACCCGTCAGCGACGATCTGAAGAAGCTGAATTTCCGCAAGGAAAGCAAATAGCGCCCCGATCTCTCATCTCCCATCTCCGAAATGGGCCATCTTCCGCTTGCGCCGTGGCCCTGATGCATTAGGCAATGGCCCCCCGCTGACCCATGAAGAGATCGACATCCGCCCCCGAGACTGACGCCGACGCCGACCGCGTGAAATTTGACCGTGAGGGACTCAAAGGCGCCCGGCAGCTGTTTGGCTACCTGAACCGTTTCCGTGGCTACTTCATCGCCGCACTCTGCGCGATGGCGGTCACGGGTTTTCTCGTCCTGCTGTTTCCGCTTCTCATGGGTGATCTCTTTGGGGTGGCGATTCAGAGCAGTGGTTCCGGGGAGAAAATCGATGTCGCCCATGTGTTGGCCCAGCGGGATCGCATCGCCTTGATCCTGGTCGGGGTTCTTCTCGTCCAAGCCATCGTCGCCTATTTCCGGATCACCTGGTTCGCCCGCGCCGGGGAGGGGGCTGTCGCCGACCTGCGTCGGGAGGTCTATGGGCGTCTCGTCCGGCTTCCCATGAGCTTTTACGGAGAGCGCCGGGTGGGAGAGCTTTCCAGTCGCCTCGCGGCGGATCTGACCCTCATTTGCGATACCCTGGTGAAAACCACGCCGCAACTGCTTCGGCAAGCGATCACCCTGGTCGGCAGTTTGGTCATGATTTTCATCACCTCGCTGAAACTCAGTCTCTTCATGTTGGCCTGTCTGCCGGTGGTCATTCTGGCCATCGCCCTGGTCGGGCGCAAGATTCGGGGCCGCTCAAAGCTCGCCCAGGATCAGATGGCCGAGAGCAATGTCATCGTTCAGGAGACTCTTCAGGGCATCACCGATGTGAAAGCCTTCGGCAACGAATCCTACGAGGAAGCCCGCTACGACAGCGCCATCACGCGCTACTTTGGCACCGCCATGCAAACCGCGCGGGCCCGGGCCTCCTTCGTGTCCTTCATCATCTTCGTGATGTTTGGAGTCATCGCGCTCATCGTCTGGTATGGGTCCGGATTGCTGGCCCTGCCCGTGGCCGAGGGCGGATTGGAAGCCAGCCAGTTTTTCCAGTTCATTCTCTATACCGTCTTCCTCAGTGGTGCCATTGGATCGCTACCCGAGGCGATCAGCGACGTGCAAAAAGCGATCGGCGCGACTCAGCGAGTTCGTGAAATCCTCGACGATGCCCCCGAAGCCACCGGGCCAACTGCCTCGTCCTCTTCCGCTTCCGACAAGGCAGTTCGGCTCACGGGCGATGTCAGTCTGGAGGACATCCATTTCGCCTATCCCAGCCGGGCCGATGTTCCCGTGTTGCGCGGCGTTTCCTTCACGTGTCAGGCGGGCCAACGCGTCGCCATCGTCGGACCGAGTGGAGCCGGGAAATCGACTCTGATCGCCCTGTTGCTCCGTCTCTACGATCCCAACAGCGGCGTCATTCGCTTCGATGGACGCGACGCCCGAGAGTATCCGCTGGATGCCCTGCGCTCACAGATGGCCATGGTGCCCCAGGAAGTGCTCTTGTTTGGCGGTTCCATCCGGGAAAACATCGCCTATGGCCGCATCGGTGCCAGCGACGAAGAGATCGTCGCCGCTGCCAAACAGGCCAATGCCCACGATTTCATCGAAAGTTTCCCCGAGGGCTACGACACTGCCGTTGGTGATCGCGGCGTCAAACTCTCAGGCGGTCAACGCCAGCGCATCGCCATCGCCCGCGCCATCCTCGCCGATCCCGCCGTCCTCATTCTCGACGAAGCCACCAGCGCCCTCGATTCCGAGAGCGAGCATCAGGTGCAGGAAGCGCTCGATCTTTTGATGCAGGGCCGCACCTCCATCATCATCGCCCATCGCCTCGCCACCGTCCGCAAAGCCGACTGCATCGTCGTCCTCGAAGACGGGCGCGTCGCCGAAACCGGCACCCACGACACCCTCGTCGCCAAGCCCGATGGCCTTTATGCGATGCTTGCGCGTTTGCAGTTCGCTCATGAGGTGGAGTGAGGGCGTCGGCGAAGTGAGGGTGGCAATCCGCTCTCAACTGGGAATGGATCTCCGCCATTTTTGGTGAAAGGCAAAACCGCAAGAATGCTATCCGTCAGGCTTCGTTGACTGACACCTAGCGGAGCTCCTCAGAATCTGGCTCCAATCGCTGACTATGTTTTATCGGAGCCGCCGTTCTCTGCCTTGCATTATCTCGCTTTAGAAATGCAGAAATGAGCTAGTTGCCTTGGCGACCAGACCCATCGCATCCTATACAGTCATAAGGTTCGCCGACCGTGCTCATGAAGTTTTTTGCACCGTAGCATCGTGGGCACGAGCCGTCGCTAGTTTCGTTCCCAATTCCATAGCACCTGGGACACTCGACGGTAGACCCATCAGAACTTTTGTCCCATCCTGTTCCCTTGCAACGACGGCACGTTTTGAGAGTGATGTTTCCTGCCATGTCTTTGATGAATTCGGGTGAATGTTAGCGTCAAAAAATCAGTATTTAACTCTTTCTTTCAACCCTGTTGTTGAACCACCGCGCATCGCCCCGGGTTGAAGGGGGAGGGGGAAAGGCAGTGAGATTAGAGGAGAAGGATGCGAGTAATCACCGCCATGATAAACGCTTCTGGCAAACTTCCTTAACGCCGCTTCTTTCGTCGCTTTGGTGGAGTAAATCTTGGCCCATGCGGCTTTTTCTTTCGGTCGAGGGATTTCGCAACTCCGGCAGCCTCTTTGAAAAACGGATCTGAAACTGGAAGATCTTGGACGGCCTCCTTCAAAACCGCTTTTGCCTCTGGGACACAGTTGAGTTTGCCCAGAGTCATTGCCAAATTAATGGCAGCGTTCCTAGTCGATTGGTGGGATATTCCAAGACAGGTCTTTAGATTTAAAAAGGACTTCTGTTCTAGCTCGAGAGCTTTGTCGTATTTGCCAAGGGAATAGTAGGTGGAACCAAGATTTCCATAGGCTAATGCGGTGTCAGGGTGTTCTTCGCCGAGAACGGACCTCCGGATATCGAGGGACCTCTGTGTGAGTTCGAGGGCTTTGGCATGGTTGCCAAGAGAGTCGTAAGTGGAACCAAGATTTCCATAGGTTACCGCGGTGTCAGGGTGTTCTTCGCCGAGAACAGCCCTCTGAATATCGAGGGCTTTCTGTGCCAATTCCAATGCTTT
>JAGROX010000115.1:4060-8363 GCA_020440025.1 Verrucomicrobiia bacterium | reverse complement strand
GAGAACGAGGACATGCCGCCCCCCAAGGCCGAGGCACTCGCGGCGGGAGAAGGGGAATCGATCAAAGCGTGGATCAGTGGCTCCCTCAATGCGCTGGCCGCAGAGTTTTCCGGCGATCCCGGTCCGGTGACGATGCGGCGGCTCACCAACGGGGAATATGATCGGACAATCCGCGATCTCACCGGTCGAGACTATGGGCTTGCAAAGGAGTTCCAGACCGAAGCCGGTGGCGGTGAAGGCTTTTCCAACATCGGCGACGTGCTTTTCCTCAGCCCGGCGGCGCTCGACAAGTATTTCAATGCGGCAAGGCAGCTCGCCGATCACGCCACCATCATGCCGGGAACCGGGCTCGTGTTTCACGATCACCGCATCGGTCTCCGAGGACCGGATCAGCTCAAGGCTCACGCGGAGCAGGGGCTCTATGTGTGGTATCAGCAAAAGGCGGCGCCGCATCTGCCCGGGGATTTTGACGACATGCGGGAGGGGGACTACCTGCTCGCTTGTTGGAAACATAGGTATTTCCAAACGCCTCTGGATGTCCTCGCCAAAGAGGCTGGTTTGAAACTGCCTTTCCTCCAAAACTGGTGGAACCTGGTGAACAGCACAGAGCCGAAGTCGCGGTTCCTCGATCTCACTCGGGTTCGCTGGCGCGAACTGCCCGGTCCCGATGCGGCGAAGCCGAAAGCGGTGCCAGAGGCGGTCGCAAAGCAGATTGCGATCATCCGGGAGGATCACCTGTCGTGGAACAATCCCAAGAAACCCGGCAGCGGGATCCAACGACGTCAGCAGGATGCGGATGGTATTCGTGCCTATCCGATGGTGGCCGAGGTGAAAGGGCAAGCTCAGGTTCATCTCTGCATTGGTGATATCGGCGATGGCAACGCGGGCGATATTGCCATGATCTCGAAAATTGATGTGAAACTGGCGAAGGGCTCGGTGAACTATTTCGACTGGTTGAAAAAGCGAATCGAAGCCGCTCGCGAGGAACTCGCGGCGACTCCGCCTCCGGGAAATGCCGAGGACCTGAAGAAGCGGGTGGCTGAACTCGAGCCGGTGCTGTCGGCCTTTGGAAAGCACCCGCAGGATGGCCGGAAAATCGAGCCGCAGGTGCTCGCTCTGGCGGCCCCCCGAGTTTTCACGCTTCCTCTGCCCGAGGGCGCGGTTCAGGTCCGGGCGGAGACTCGGCTAGACATGCAGAATCCAGAAGTCGATCAGGCCACGATTCAGTGGACCATGACGACCGGCACGCCTCGCGACGTGAAAACGATCATGCCCGGGGTGTTGACGATCTGGAAGGTGCGGTCGGATGCCGCCCGGCGGACCATGGGTGATTTCGGCGTGATGAAACAGGCCTTTCCCGACATGTTTGAACGCCGCTTGGAGATGGTGGCGAGGAATCTCTATCGGAGCACCCCTGGCTATACGGTTTACTACTTTAGTGACGAACAACTTGGTGAACTGCTGGGTGAGCGGGACAAGGCTCAGTTGGTTGCGATGAAGAAGGATTGGCGTTGCGCTTCGCCCCGGGACCTGAACGCCAATCTGAAGAAAGAATACGACGAGGCCATGGCGGGCCATCTCCATCAGTTTGCTTCGCGGGCCTGGCGACGTCCGCTGATCGATTCGGAAAAAGCATCGCTTGCCGCCCTCTATCAGGATGGCCTGACGAAAGGGCTCGATCGCGAGTCGGCCGCCCGCGAGGTGGTGGTCCGCATCCTGGTGTCTCCGCATTTTCTTTTCAAGGCAGAGACTTTGCCCGCTGCCGAGGCTGCTGAAGGGCTGACCCTGACTGACGAGGGAGACCTGCCCTTGTCCGCATGGGAGGTGGCATCAAGGCTCAGTTACTTTCTGTGGTCGTCTCTGCCCGATTGGGAACTGCGCAAGGCGGCGGGCGACGGGAGCCTCCTGAAACCCGAGGTGCTTTCGGCTCAGGCGAAGCGGATGCTCAAGGATCCGCGCTCATCATCGTTGGCCTACGAATTTGCCGGACAGTGGTTGAAGTTCGACGGATTCGACACCCATGACGGCGTCGATGGACAGAAGTTCCCCGAGATGACACCGGAGATCCGGGGCGACATGCACCGGGAAGCGATCGAGTATTTCACCCGTTTTTTCCGTGAGGATGGCCGCGTGAGCGATGTGGTCATTGGTGAGACCACCTTTCTCAACGAACGGCTTGCGAAATTCTACGGCGTGCCAGGCGTGACCGGGAACGAGTTTCGGGAAGTAGATGTGTCCCAATACCATCGCGGAGGATTGCTCGGCATGGGCGCGATCCTGACGAAGACATCGCGACCTCATCGCACCAGTCCGGTGGTTCGCGGCGAATACCTCAATGCCGTCGTCCTGGGAAACCATTCGCCTCCACCGCCCGCCAGCGTTCCCAAGCTGGACGAAAGCAGTCTGAAACCCGCCAGTCTCCGAGAGGCACTGATGATTCACCGCGAAGACAAGGCCTGTTCGGTTTGCCACGACCGCATCGATCCGCTGGGCTTTGCCCTGGAGGCCTATGACCCCATTGGCCGATTCCGCTCCACCGATGACAGCGGTGATGCCATCGATGATTCGGGTTCACTCAAGGACGGAACCGTCCTGAAAGGCATGGAAGGTCTCAGGGCTTACCTCGCCGAGAACGATGGCGAATTCAGCGGTAATTTCAGCCGGAAGTTACTGGGCTACGCTCTGGGCCGGGAGGTGCTTCCGAGTGATGCCGAGTTGTTGAACAAGATGCAGGATTCACTGGAGCAGAATGGCGGGACCGTGTCTGCCCTGATCACCGAGATTGTCACCAGTCGCCAGTTTCTGAATCGCCGCCACGAACTTCCGGTGGTCACGTCGAACCCCTGAACACCCGATCCCTTTTTCCGCTATGAACTCCACCACTTCACGTCGTCGTTTCTTGCGAGGCACCGGCATTGCTCTCGGTCTGCCTTGGTTGGAATCGATCTCCGCCTTCGGCGCCGAAGCCACAAAAAGCAATGGCGCTCCGTGCCGTCTCGCGGTCTGTTTCACCGGCAACGGGGTCAATCCTCACCACTGGGGCGCCACCATGGGAGCGAACGGCATCGAGTTCGCCAATTCGCTTCGGCCTCTCGAACCGCTCAAGCAGAAAGTCGCGGTGTTCAAGGGATTGTGGAATCCCACCACCGTGGAGGGCGAAGGAGGTCACTATCCCAAGATGAATATCCTTTCCGGTCTCCGGGTGAAAAAAACGACCACGGATGTCGAGGTCGGTACCACCATGGACCAGATCGTCGCCGGTCATTGTGGTCGCGAAACACCGGTCCCCAGTATCGTGCTCGGTACGGAGCGGCCCAGTTACGCGACCGACTCGGGCTTCACCTCGATCTACTCTGCCTACATCTCTTGGAGCACGCCCACCACGCCCGCGCCGAAAGAGATCTTTCCTCAGCAGGCGTTCGATCAGCTTTTCGACGACGGTAGCAAGCGGAAACGGGACAAGAGCATCCTCGATATAGTGCTCGACGATGCCAAGGGGTTGCGCACCCGACTGAGTCAGCGGGACAGTCAAAAGCTCGACGAATACCTTTCCTCCGTCCGCGAAATCGAGCAACGTGTCGAGCAGGCGGAGAAAATCAGCCAGGCCGAGACGGGCGGGCAGGGATGGCATCCTTCGGTGAAGACACCGACCATCGGACGTCCCGCAGCCGGGATTCCCGCGAGTTCCGAGGAACACCTCCGACTGATGTTCGACATCCTGCTGCTCGCTTTTCAGATGGACCGGACCCGAGTGGCGACCTTCATGCTCAACAATGATCTGTCGAACATGCGCTTCCCAAGTCTCGACGGAGTCAGTTCCGGCATTCATGAGCTGTCCCATCACGCGGGAGATGAGACGCGTCTGGCCCACTACCAGAAAGTGAACGAATTTCAGGTCAAGCTCTGGGCCGAGTTCCTCGGGAAAATGGCGGCGACCAATGAAGGCGAGCGCTCCCTGCTCGACAACAGCATGATTCTGCTGACCAGCAGCCTGATGGATGGCAATGCTCACGATTCCACCCAACTCCCGGTCGTTCTCGCCGGAGGCGGTGGCGGAACCATCAAAGGAGGCCAAGCCTATGACTTCAGCAAGGATCCCAATCGCAAGCTCTGCCGCCTGCATCTCGCGATGATGGATCGCATGGGCGTTCGGGTGGATCACTTCGGCGATGCCGAGAATGCCTTGGCGATTTGATAGCTTGAACGGGGAAGCTGAGGCTGAATTACCCAATTCCTCGCGCAGAGATTCAGAAGAAATAAAAAAAACTCTGCGGCTCCGCGTCTCTGCGCGAGACCAAATCTG
>JAGROX010000115.1:0-4012 GCA_020440025.1 Verrucomicrobiia bacterium | reverse complement strand
AGCCATTTGGCGCGGAGATCGGCTCGAAACCACCCTTCATCGTTGGGGGGATTGACCCGAACACCGGAGAGGTCGCCGAATTCCTTGAGGTCGTATTGGCACCAGGTTTGGCCGAGGTCGGGCGAGAAAAGGAAACCGCAGTCGCACGGGTTGGCATTTCCATACTCGGGAACCACGATGATCTTTTCATGAATGGTCATCGCCGCGATCTCATACTCGGCCGGATAGATTCGCGTGTGTTTTGACTTGTCGGCGATGTCTTTCGGATCGCAGCGGAAAATGCCTCGGTCGTAGGTCTCGCGAATCGTTTTGGGACCGTTGGCATCGGCGACCCAGTAGACCTGTCCATCGACGAAGTTGATGCCGCCAGACTTGAATCGGGAGTTGGCATCGGAGGATACGACGACCTGCCAATCCCAAGCGTCGCCCGCCGCGTCGTAGCTTCCGCGAAGCCAGTGGCATTCGAGGCCGGCACCGATCTTTCGGTCGATATCACCGGTGCAGGCGTAGAAGGCATTCTCGGCCGGGTTGTAGGAGACGGAATGGACGTGCCGACAGACCACGGGGTTTTCAGGATCGCCGACCCAATTCGTGCGATCGTTCGGGTCGGCGTCCGGGTGTTGGAACGCGGGGTTTTGCCCAAAGGAATAGGCGATTTTCACCGTCGCGCCACCATCGACCGAATAGTAAATGTTCGGGGGCGTGGGGCCGGTTCGAACATTGCAGTAGTTGCCCCAGATCATCATCTCGCCGACGCCCTGGACTTCGAAGGTGTGGTTGCCATCGAGAGAGTAGAAATACCAGCCGGCCACTTCCTTCTCCCGCAGCGGGTGAGGGACGTAGTCGCCGCCGTCCTTATCCTTGAGGGTGATCTCGCGATAGCTGGCAAGTTTGTCCGTGCTGAGATAGAGCTTCCGTTGCGTGGCAAAGACGAGGTTCCCGTTCTTGAGGTGACAACTGAAAAGGATGTCCTCGGCATCTGCGAAATCGGCCTGATGCTGCCAGGTTTTGGCATTGTCCTCGGACAGAAAGATCTTCCCGTCGCGAATCCCGAATGCCCGCGAGCCTCGTTGGCTATCGATCCAGGGACCGTCCGACGGCGCGAGTCGATACCAGAAATGTTCGGTCTCGCCGATGACTCCGGCCGGAGCGGCTTTCAGTTGGGTAAAATTAGTCAGGAGGGACAAGGAGGCCGCGCCAAGGAATTCGCGTCGGCTGGAAGGAGAGAGGGAATGGATCAGGTTTTTCACGGCGAGCGAGGGATCGGATTACCGTCAGTTTGCCGAACAAACTCGTCGAAGGGAATCCCGTGATCGGGGCGGGCTCATGGCTGAGGTCACGTCATCATACCCTGTTGGGTCCGCGACCTAACCCTGTTGGGTGAGTTGCTATTCGACCGGTGTCAGCACGATGTTTCGATATTTCACCGAGGTGTGATCGCCTTGCAGGTAGAGCGGTCCGGGCGTCATCGGATCGGTGTGCATGGCTCCGGCGGTGGGGCCGGGCACCGGTTGGTTGTCGATCACTTTGACACCATTCAGGACCACGGTGATGTGGCGGTCGACCAGGGTGATGTCATAGCTTTGCCATTCACCGCCGACGAATCCGGCATTCTCTGTTGCGGCGACTCTGCCAAAAATGGAGCCGATGCCTTGAATTCCCTGCATGCGACTGTCGCGATCGACGACCTGAGCCTCATACATGCCGCGCAAGTAGATGCCGCTGTTTCTATCCTTTTCGATAAGAAACTCGATGTGCAGTTGGCAGTCACCGAACTCCGCCTCGGTTCGCAGATTTCCGTAGGCCCCAGTGGCACTGAAATCCGTTTTCGGCGTGTGGTTGACCAACACTCCGTCCTCAACCGACCAGCCGTTGATCTTTTCGGGACGTCGTAGCCGCCAACCGGTGAGGTCTTTGCCGTTGAACAGGGTGATGGGCTCGCCGTAGACGACCTTGGAAAGATCCGGTGCGGGCGGCATCGGAGGAATGGGCTTTCCGGTGAAAGGATCCCGCATCTCGCGACCATCCGCGAAGGTGGTCACGACCTCGCCGGCGAGCTTGCCCGCGTCCGACCAAACCCGCGCGCGACTTTGAGAGAGAATGGGGCCGTTCTTGCCATCTCGGTGGGTTTTGAGGGGAATGTGAATCTCGTTCTGATGAACCTCCACACCCTTGAGCGGAGCAATGGAGCCGACGTCCACCAGCATTGCGACCTTGGGTTGACCGTTTGCTTCCTCAGTAATGCTGAGCCAACCCGCCTCGCCAGATTCGATGGAGAGCGACCAATCACCCTTCAGGGGCTCGGGAATGGGCTCCGCATTGGCGAATGCGATCAGCGTGAAGGTCAGCAGGAGCCCCACAGCAGTTCGTCCGGGATGATGAAGAGGGGATTTTGATATCATGACATCGTCTCAATAGGGACCTCGGCTTGAAGCCGACGGGCAGGTGCCAAATGCTGACCTGATTTCGCGGAAATGTCATCGTCATTCCATTCGATTCGTCCTGAACTTCAGGTAAACTGGCGGCATGAACAACGATTGGACTGACAAGATCGTCATCGTCACTGGCGGTGGGGGAGGCATGGGGCAGGCGGTGGCAAAGCGCTTTGCTGATGCGGGGGCGAAAACCTTTGTTTTCGGTCGGACGCTGGAGTCGTTGCAGGCGACCGCGGATCTCTCGCCAAACATCACCCCTGTCTTGTGTGATGTCGCTGATTCCGCCAGTGTTGCGGAAGCGCTGAGTTCCGTCCTGAAAGTGGGAGTTCCCGATGTTCTGATTCACACGGCAGGCATCAACACGGCGGATCGATTCATGGCGCATGAGGATCCCGCCAGGATTGCCAGTGAGGCGTCTTGGAAGAGCGTGCTCGATGTCAATGTGCTGGGCGTGGTGAACATGATCCAAGCGGTTACCAAGCCGATGGCCGACAACGGTGGAGGGAAGATCGTGGTGGTGTCTTCCACGGCAGGGCATGGATTTGACTCCTTCGCGGGAGTTCCCTATACCGCCAGTAAATGGGCGGTCCATGGAATGATTTTCACCGCCCGCGCCCAGCTCAGTCGTTGCGGCATTGTGCTCTCCGAGTACGCGCCGGGAGAGGCCAATACCCCCATTGTCGAAAAGCGTCCCGTGAAGCCGACGGAGGAGCATCGTCAGGCCATGATTCAGACGGAAGATTGCGGAGAAACCCTCTTTTTCATGGCGTCACAAGCTCACTGCATGAGTGTGATTCAGTTGCCCATCTACCAACCTTTCGGTGGCATGCCTCCCGAGATTTCGGCCCCGTGGCTGGCGGGGTTGGAGATCGGCGCGAAGTAGGTATTGTCGCATCGCTTTTTGGCAAGGCCATCGATCGACCAAAAGTATCCATTCAGCCATACCACTCGATCATGCTCCGCGTTCTTCTCCCCATTGCGATCATCGTTTTCCCCATCCATGGCAGTTCAGGTGAATCTGCTTCTGACCGAGTAGACGCGGTGATGTCGACGCCGGGCATTGTCGCCTTCTGGGATTTTGTGAAACGGGAACCAGAGGGGCAACAGCGTTTCAGCGCTCATGTCCCCATGGGCGCGAGCACAGACTACCCGCTCGATACTGGAAATTACGTCCGTGATTACTGGGGCAAGGGTCGCGAGGCTACCTACGCCGACTTTCCACTCCTCGGGCGCGGTCCCTTTGGTCAGGCCATTCGGATCATGAAAGAAACGGACGCGGACTTCCGACCTTTTCTGTTTGTGCCTCGCTCACGACTGCATGACACGCCGCTGGATATCAAGGGCGCTGGCAAGTCTGTCACGGTGGTGGTGTGGGCAATCCGCGAGAGTGGCAATCACGCACTGGCAGGGATCTGGCATGAGGGCACCGACCTGAAACAAAACGAAACGGCTGGTATCCAGAAAGTGGAGCGAGGTCAGCGGCAATATGCGCTTTTTGCCGGTCTCAACAAAGCCGGCAGCGCCTGTGGTCACGTGTCGGAGAACGGCGGCAGCTCCTTTCTCAACAAATATGCCCT
>JAGROX010000014.1:40432-41475 GCA_020440025.1 Verrucomicrobiia bacterium | reverse complement strand
CCTCAATGGTGAGGCGGTCGATATCCTCGCGCAGCGATCGATTCTCTTCGATGCTCAGACCGGGCACCGCAAAACGAGCCTGCTTGGCTTTCAACTCCTCCTCTCTCGGCGCCAGCAGCGGATTCGGGGTCTTGCCCTGCTTTGGCCAGGCGTAGCTGGTCGAGTAGCGGTAGTTGTCCGACATCGTAATGTAGTCGTCCAAGTCCGGCCACCGATCCCCGTCGGAACCGTCGCTGACTACATCCATCTCGCTTTGAATCAGCAGCGCCCGCTGTCCGCTGTCAGGATGGGTCAATTCCAAGACCGTCTCGCAGTCGAAAAAATTGTGCCGGGACAGAATGCGATCCAAGCGGGTCAGGTACTGCTGCACCCGCTTCGTCTTGGCCTCGTAGAGCGCATGATAAAAGGGTGAAACCTTCGCGCTCTTCAGCATTCTCTCCAGATCCGGGAGCAGCTTGGGCAATTCCGGATTCAATTTGGCCAGTTCGGTGAGCTTGGTGTTCGGTTTCGGGATCGATAGCTTCAATTCCACCGCCAACTGAAATCCGCCATCACGCTCGCGCTCGGCAGTGGCGAATCCCCCTTCCCTGGTCTCCACCGCAGACTCCACCGTCAGACCATTCCAGAGTTCGGCAGTGTCCACCGTACGACGTTCCACGAAGCGACTGGGAAGAGGCTCCTTTTTCTCGACCTCCACGATCTTCTCCACCTCAACTTCGACCACTTTCTCGACCACCTTTTCCACGATCTCAGGCTGACCTGACGGTGCATTGCCACTGCCCCGAGCAGACTCAATCACCTCCACCACGCCCTTCTTGACCTTGTCTCCGCTGTTGGTTGAATCGATGAGGAGAATCACCCCCACGATGAGAAGAGCAACGCAGGCCAAGCCCAGCAGCATCAACTTCAGACAACCGGACATGCGCCGTTCCGGCACGGGGTCAGAGCCTTTTGGTGAGGTCGGAGAATGATCCGTGAGATTATCGTTGCTCATCGGCAGTGGCATCATAGCGTGAGCGTGAGAAACGGCAACGCCGATTGCT